>JAWVYP010000060.1:0-12145 GCA_033722655.1 Akkermansiaceae bacterium
CAGCCCGAAGGCCACCCCCTGGTTGTGGATGCGCACCCAATGGAACCAACCTTCGATGATGGGAAAGCCATCGACCGGTCGCTGCGGACTCGGCGGATCGAAATTGAAAACCGTCCAGAACTTGGTCGCCTGATCGAGAACGTACAGCGGCAGCGTGATCAACAGCAGCAGCTTCTGGAGAGGCATCGTTTTCATCACTGAGCCTAGGTGAGTGCCGCACAAACCGAATCGCAACGGCAGCAAATGCCGCTCTCTTCAACCGGCTCGTGCTTGCGGCAGCGCGGGCAGAGCGGGTGGTCGGTCATGCGGGCTTCGGCCTTCAGTTCGCTGCCGACCTCGGCGGTGAGACCGGCGATGATGAACCATTCGGTGGCGAAGTCGCGGTCGTTGAGGAGCTCGAGCAGGGCCGCATCGCTTTCGGGCACGGTGAGGGTGACCTCGGCTTCGTTGTTGCGATTGAAGGCCTTGGCCTGCACCTGCGCTTCAATCGCGGTCTGGATCGCATACTTGATCTCGAACAGGCGCGCGGCTTTGTCACTGGCCTCGCCGGGAGCGAAGTCGGGATCGGCCACCGGGAAGTCCTGTTCGTGGACACTGCCCTCGGTGAAGGGAGCGTGCTCCCAAGCTTCGTCGGCCGTGTAAACCAAGATGGGGGCAAGCAGCTTGGTGATGCTGGTGAAAATCTTGTGCATCGCATCCTGCGCGGCCAGACGGCGCGGGGAGTCGGCAGCGTCGCAGTACATCCGGTCCTTGGTCGCATCGATGTAGACGGCAGACAGGTCGTGGGTGCAGAAGTTGTTGATCGCGCCAAAGACCTTACGGAACTCGTAAGTCTCGTAGCCCTTGAGGCATTCAGCAGTGACCACGTGCAGGCGCTCGAGGATCCAACGATCAAGCAGCGTGTGGTCGTAACTCGCCGTTTCGTCAGGCGTGAAGCCATCGAGGTTGCCGATGAGGATGCGCAGGGTGTTGCGCAGGCGGCGGTAGGGCTCGGTGACCTGCTTGAAGAGATCCTCGCCAAAGGGCACCTCGTTCTGCCAATCGACCGAGCTCACCCACAGGCGCACGATGTCCGCGCCGTACTTGTTGTAGAAGTGCGCGGCATCGATGGGCTTTCCGGCCTTCTCGGCTTCGGACTTGGAGAGCTTCTTCTTGTCCTTGTCGACGACAAAGCCGTGGGTCATCACCGTCTTGTAGGGCGCGACACCGCGATAGGCGGTGGAGAGCATCAGCGAGCTCTGGAACCAGCCGCGGTGCTGGTCGGTGGCCTCCAGATACAGGTCGCAGGGCGCGTGCAGCTCGGGATGCTTGTCGAGGACGGCGACGTGCGAGCAACCGGAGTCGATCCACACGTCCAGGGTATCGCGGCACTTCTTGGAACCTTCGGGCAGGCCGAGGCGCTCGGCGATTTCCTCGTCACTGTGCTCGAACCAGAAGTTGGTGCCCTCGGTTTCGACCAACTCGGCCACTTTGTTGGCGAGCTCGGGTGAGAGGATGGCCTTGTTGTCGGCATCGAAGAAGACCGGCAAGGGCACGCCCCAAGTGCGTTGGCGCGAGATGCACCAGTCGGGACGGCTTTCCACCGTGCCATGGATGCGGTTGCAGCCCCAATTGGGCAGCCATTCGACCTTGTCGATTTGCTCGAGCGCCTCGCCACGCAAGCTGTCGAGCGAGATGAAGAACTGCTCCACCGCGCGGAAGATGATGGGCGTCTTGGAGCGCCAGCAATGCGGGTAGCTATGCTCGTAGGTCTCGCGGCCGAGCAAGTGAGCGCTGGTGGCGAGACGGTCGATGATCATCTCGTTGGTCTCAAAGACGTGCTTGCCGATGAGCTCCATCAGCCCGACCTCGTCGGTGAATTTTCCGTCGTCGTCCACCGGGGAAAGCACGCCGAGGCCGTTTTGCTGCCCGGCGACGTAGTCGTCCGCGCCGTGACCGGGAGCAATGTGCACCACGCCGGTACCGGTTTCGGTGGTCACGAAGTTGGCGAGGATGACCTTGGAAGTGCGATCGAGGAAGGGATGTTGAGCTTCGAGACCGTCGAGATCGCGGCCTTTGATTTCGCCGTGGGTCTCGGTGAGTTTGAAGCCGGTCTTTTCTTCAAGTTGGCCGATGAGTTCGCGCACCACGATGAGCTCCTCCGTGCGGTCGGCGATCTCGTTGACGAAAGTGCCGTGAACGTAGGTGAACTCCGGATGCACGGCGAGGCCGAGGTTGGCGGGCAGCGTCCAGGGAGTGGTGGTCCAGATGGGAAGTGAGGCTTTGCCGGCAAGCTCGCCGGTCGTCAGCTCGAACTTCACGAAAATGGCCGGGCTGGTCTTGTCCATGTACTCGACCTCGGCCTCGGCCAGAGCGGTCTTGGCCCCATAGGACCACTGCACCGGCTTCTTGCTCTGATAAACGCAGCCATTTTCCACCAGCTTGGCGAACACCCGCAGGATGTCGGCCTCGTAGCCGGGATTCATGGTGAGGTAGGGATTCTCCCAATCGCCGAAGACCCCGAGACGACGGAAGGAGCCGCGCTGGATGTCGATGAATTTGTTGGCGAACTCGGCCGAGCGGCGGCGGATTTCGGCGGGCTCGAGGCCGGCGGCTTCCTTGACCACCTTGAATTCGATGGGCAGGCCGTGGCAGTCCCAGCCGGGGATGAAAGGCACGGTATGACCGGCCATGGTCTTGGACTTCACCACCAGGTCCTTGAGCAGCTTGTTGAGCGCGGTGCCCATGTGGACGTCGCCGTTGGCGAAGGGCGGGCCGTCGTGGAGAATGAACTCAGGCGCGCCCTGCTCGCGGCGGCGACCCAGAATCTTCTGATACAGACCCTCCTTCTCCCACTGTTCCAGGCGCTTGGGCTCGTTCTCCACCAGGTTGCCGCGCATCGGAAAGCTTGTCTGCGGCAGCGATAGGGTGTCTTTGTAATTCGGGGCACTCATGGGGAGGGGCGGACCAGGGTGGGGTTCGGTCAGTGCGGTGGGCCAGGGCGCGAGGGATTTTTCCAAGCTCCAAGGCACGACGCGGGTTGTGAATAGACATTCAGACCCGAAAAGCAACGCCTGAGCTTGGAAAAAGACCCGCGGATCCACAAAAAAGCGCGTCAGCGCCTGATTCCGAGCCATCCAAACCCACCATGGCCTGCCGCAATGGGCGAATCCCACTCATGGGCAATCACCTTCCCTGCGGTCGACCGTGGGAAAAAGCCCGAATTCTGAGGCGTCTGCCATTCCGGCGAAGGTGCATGGACAAACGGCCAATCCCCGGCCAAGCTCCTCCCATGAATCAGAATATCGGCATTGTCGGAGTCGGGCGCATGGGTGCCAACATGGCGCGGCGACTCAAGGATTGTGGGCATTCGGTGACTGTGGTGCAGGACACCCGGGCCAATGTTGCCAAGGAGCTGGCGGAGGAACTCGGCGCGACCGTCGCCCCGGGGCTTTCCTCGATTACGGCGGCCGCCGACATCATCTTCACCGTGGTCACCGACGACGACGCCATGCGCGCCATCTTCGCCCCGGACGCCCTGCTCAAGGAGGCCAAAGGCAAGATCTTCATCAACTGCGCCACCATCAGCCCGGCCGTGCACCAGGAAATTTCCGCCGCCTGTGAAAAGGTCGGCGCCCACGCGCTGGAAGCCTGCATGGCCTCGAGTATTCCCCAGGCCCGCGAAGGCACCCTCTACCTGATGGTCGGCGGCGAGGAGGCCACCTTCAAGAAGGTCGAGCCGCTGCTCCAGGACCTCTCCGCCTCGCTGCGCTACATCGGCCCCACCGGCAAGGCCGCGCAAGTGAAGGCCCTGGTCAACATGGTGATGAACATCAACACCGCCGCGCTGGCCGAAGGCCTCGGGCTCGGCAAAGCCTTGGGCCTCGACCTCGACATGCTCTGCGAGGTCTTCTCCCAGACCGGCGCCAACTCCCGCGTACTCGAAACCGACGCCGAGGACATGAAGATCCGCGACCACGACTGCTACTTCTCCTCCGCCCACGCTGCCAAGGACAGCGGCATCGCCAATGCACTGGCCATGGAAGCCGGGGTCAAAGTCCCGCTCTCCAGAGCCACCGAAGCCCAGTACTGCAAGCTGATGGAATTGGGTCGTGGGGAACTGGACAAATCGGCGGTGGCGGAGCTGACCTTTCCTGGAAGATTGGAGAACCAATAAGCCATGCTTCAAGAAACTGTCTTCACCAACCGCCACGGCGAACAACTCGACACGAGTTTCCATCCCGGCACCCGCGACGACCGCCTGGTCATCCTCGGCCACGGCGTGACCGGCAACAAGGACCGCCCGCTGATGCTGGCCGTCGCCAAGGGTCTCGCTGCCAAGGGCTGGCCCTGCCTGCGCATCTCCTTTGCTGGCAACGGCAACTCCGAGGGTGATTTTCGCGAGGCCACCATCTCCAAGGAGTCGCAGGATCTGGGAGCTGTCATTGACCAATTGCCATCCGGCCTGCGCCTGGCCTACGCCGGCCACAGCATGGGTGGAGCAGTGGGCGTGCTCACTGCGGCCCGCGACCCCCGCATTGAAGTACTCATCAACCTCGCCGGCATGATCCGCACCCAGGCCTTCTGCGAACGCGAGTTCGGCGAGGTTACCCCCGATCAGGGCAAGATGTGGGACGAGGAGGGCTGCCCCCTCTCCCAGGCCTACGTCGACGACCTTCACGGCCTCGGCGATCTCTTTGATCACGTCGGCAGCCTCAGCCAACCGCTTTTGCTGATCCACGGCACCGCAGATGATGTCGTTTTACCAGAGGACAGCAAGGACGCCTACGAGGCCGCCACCGAACCCAAGCGTCTGGTGCAGGTGGAGGGCGCCGGGCACAGCTTTGATGAGGAGACCTACGGACAAGTCATCGACGCCGCCAACCAATGGCTGGATCTGCATTTAAGCTGATCCTCAACGACTTACAAAGATACAGACTTTACATCTAACGCATTATTGATACTGAGTCTCATTATCTATTGACAGAAGGGGCGGCGGCTGCTGTTTTCCCCGCCGCCATGAAATTGCATCCCTACCTGACCGGCTTGTCCATTGCGGCAAGCACTGCACTCCTCGCCCATTCCCAGAATGCTGACGAAGAAGCTCCGCTGCTCGACTCCACCGTCATCAAGAGTCAGGGAGTTGACCGCGCACCCCTACCCGCCATTGATACAGCTACCTCCACCGGCCTGCCCCTGGACATCCTCGAAACCCCCCAATCTCTGTCCATCCTACAGCAGGAGCAGATCGAGGCCTTCGGCCTGGATACGGTCAACGACACCCTCCACTATGCACCCGGCGTTCAGGTCGAGTCGGTAGAGACCGACCGCACCTATTACACCGCCCGCGGCTTCGACATCACCAATTTCCAGTTCGATGGCATGGGTGTGCCTCTGGTTTACGGCAACCTCTACGGCGACTTCGACAGCTTCATGTATGAGCGCGTGGAAATCCTGCGCGGCGCCAACGGCCTGATGACCGGCACGGGCAATCCCTCGGCCACCATCAACTTCGTGCGCAAGGCTCCGACCCGCGACTTCCAGGCCTCGCTGGGCGCCACATACGGCTCCTGGAATAAGGGCCGCCTGCAGGGGGATTTCAGTGGACCACTGACCGAGGATGGCCGCATCCGTGGCCGCTTCGTCGGGGTGCTGCAGGACCAGGATTCCTACCTGGACCGCTACGAGCGCAGCAATGGACTCGGTTACGGCGTGATCGAGGCCGACCTCGGGCCCGACACCCTGCTTACCTTTGGCCACAGCCTGGAAGCCAACTATGCCGACGGCAACCTCTGGGGCGCGCTGCCGGTGGCCTTCAGCGATGGCACTCCCACCCACTACGATGTCTCGACCTCGACCTCGGCCGACTGGTCCTACTGGGACAACGAGACCAGCCGCACCTTCCTGCGCCTAGAGCACGGACTCAACGAGCGCTGGAAGCTGCGCGCAGAGGCCTCCTACGTCCACCTGGATTCCGACAGCGAGCTGTTCTACATGTATGGCACCCCGGACCCCAGCACCGGCCTCGGCCTGTTTGCCTATCCGAGCGCCTTCACCCAGGAAACCCACCAGTGGATCTACGACCTGCAGGTCAACGGCACCTTTGACTGGCTCGGTCGCGAGCACGATCTCGTCGGAGGCTTCAACTATTCGGTGTCGGACACCGTGGCCGGTTCGGCATTCGGGCCCATCGGCGGAGCCATCTCAGTGCCCCTCGAGGACTGGACCGGAGATTTCCCCCGTCCCGACTTCGGCGCGCCCACCAGTGGCGCAGACTGGCTCGACAAGGAGTATGGCATCTACGGGGCCACGCGCCTGAAACTCACCGACTCGCTGCAAACCGTTCTCGGCGCGCGCATCGCCACCTTCGAAGGCCGCGGTGAAACCTATGGTTCTTCAAAGACCACCGAATACGACCACGAGGTCATCCCCTACCTTGGCGTGGTGCATGAGATCACCGACGACCTCAACGCCTATGCCAGTTACACCGACATCTTCCAGCCCCAGACCGAAATCGACATCGCGGGCAACCGCCTGGATGCCATCAGCGGCCAGTCCTTCGAGACCGGGCTCAAATACAGCCTCATGGACGGCCGCGCCTATGCCTCTGCCGCCCTGTTTCAGATCGAGCAAAACAACGTCGCGGAACTGGCGGGCACCAGCGGCGGCATGAACTACTACACCCAATCCGAGGGCATCACCAGTCGCGGCTTTGAGGCCGAGCTCGCCGGCCAGGTGACCGACCAGTTGCGGGTCAGCGCCAGCTACACCTTGCTCGACCTGGAAAATGCCGATGGCACCCGAGCCAACACCTACATTCCCAAGCACAGCCTGAAGCTGCTCGCCATCTACGAGGTCCCCGGCACGGAGCTCGACCTAGGAGCGGCCGCCCGCTGGCAAAGTCGCACCTACGGCAAGAATGTCGAACAGAACTCCTTCGCCATTTTCGACCTGATGGCGAGCTATCCGCTCAGCGAAAACCTCTCGGCCAGCGTGAACCTGCGCAACGTGACCGACGAAAAATACTGGAGCAGCCTCTACTGGGCCGGCAGCTTCGGGCAGGGCTTCTACGGCGCTCCGCGCAGCGTGGACTTCAGCCTCGACTACGAATTCTGAGGCGCATCCAAGCTTCATCATGAACACCAAGACCCTCTGGAAATGGCATGCGTGGATGGGCCTGATTGCAGGCCTGCCCCTGCTGGTCATTGCCATCAGCGGGAGCATCCTCGTCTTCAAGGACGAGATCGACTCCCTGCTGATTCCGGAGCTGATGAGGGTCGAGGTTCCCGCTGGCGCGGACCCGCTTCCTCTGGAAGAACGTCTCGCCGTGCTCCAACGGGAACTTCCCGATCACGAGGTCACCGGTTGGGCCTTCTACCCCGAGCCCGACCGGGCCGACTTCGTCTACCTCATGGAACACGGCGACAGCGAATGGCTGCACGTCTTTCAGAACCCCTACACGGGCCAACTGCTCAGCCAGCCGGCCGCCTCCGAGTCGCGGCTCACCGGCTGGGTGCTTTCCCTGCACTACGAATTGCTGGCCGGCCACACCGGACTCCTGGTCTGCGGCCTGCTCGGCGTGGTGCTCTGCTTGCTGGGCATCAGCGGCTTGCTCATCTACCGCCGCTTCTGGGCGAGCTTCTTCACCCTGCGCTGGCGCAGCAGCCTGCGCCTGCTTAGCGGCAACCTGCACAAGCGAATCGGCTTGGTTTCGGCACCCGTCTTTCTCATCCTCGGCATCACCGGCGCCTGGTGGAACCTCTCGCACATCGTCGAAGAGATCCAGCACGTGACCAGCGGCGAGGAGCACGAGGTCGCGATGCAGGAGCGCCTCTACCGCAGCGACCTCCCCCTCGATGAGCTCGCCGCCAAGACCAAAGGCGCCTTGCCGGGCCTGCGCATCAATTACCTCAGCTTCCCCTGGGAGCCCGGTGTGCCCCTTACCTTCTTTGGCGATTTCGAGGACGACGGTGCGCTGCGCAGTCCCTACCACAGCACGGCGAGTTTCGACGCGCAGACAGCCGAGCCCCTTGGCCACCAGCACATCCGCGACGCCTCCGCCTTCCGCCAGACCCTCGACACCTTCGGCCCGCTGCACTACGGCACCTTCGGAGGACTCGCCACCCGCATCCTCTGGTGCATTCTCGGCAGCGCACCGGCCTTTCTCGCGCTCTCGGGCTTTGTCGTCTGGTGGAAGCGACGTCAGTGATGGCTGGACGGCCATTTGGCATGACGACGATTTGAGTCGTCGCACAGCAAGGACGATTGCCCCAAGGTGAAGCGCATCCCCGATTTTTTACCGGAATCGCAAGCCGAAGCTCAGTCCGCGAACTCCTCGATGGCTTCGTAGAATTCCGCTTTCCGTTTTTGCGGGAAGCCCGACTTCTGGACTGCCGCGCGAATTTGTCCCGCGATGTTGGACTCCAGGTTTGCTTCATATTCCGCCTCATCGAGCGGCCAGAAATCGTGGCTGCCCCGCCGCAGGGCAACCCCGACAAAAAATCGGACTCCGATCTTATCGAGCACATGCTCATGACCCTGCTCGTCGAGCGTCTGAATCACAAGGGCCGGATCTGTGGTCAGGGCACCCACTGCCCAATCCTTATAGCGCTCCTCCAGTTCTTCCTCGCTCTGAGCCAGGGCAACATAGCGCAGGGACTCCCGGGGCTGCTCGATGGCACACACGTCCAGCCATCCCCGGGTGGGCCCCTGGAATTTGATTCCTGCGCATTCCTCCGTCAGGAACTCTGAAACCGCGGACAGCTCATGGCTCGACACCGCGGGCATTACCCGCATGTCGATCTTGCCTCCTCCCTCTTCCAGATATCGTTGCAGGAGCGCCACTCGATCCTCCACTTGGTCCATTTGCATCAAGGCAGCTCGCAATGCCTCCATGCCCAGAGGCGATGTTTTCCCATGCTCGAGCAACCAAGCCTCGGCAGCAGCCGGAGATTCCCGCCACCAGGATGCGAACAGACGCTCGGCGGCCCGGTTGGCAGGATGCTGGAAGCTGGGTCCGGAATAAATCCCTCCATGGTTTGCATGCCCTCTCTCTGGAAACAAACGGGTCATCCACACCCATGCACTTTCCGCATCCTTCTCCGCATGCCCCATGATGGCGGCGATGGCTAGAACCGTCGGCGGGTCAAGCCGCACGCGCTCGTATTCCAGATCCTCGCCGCCTATGAATCGAAGCGCTCTCTTGAGGTCCCTGGATCCCCATTCGCGACACAGCTCCACAAGCTTCCAGCGCAATTCCCGTTCAGCCTCCGTCGGCTCTTCCTTGAGCTGCCCGACCAGGTCGCGCACCACAGTTGGAAAGGCATGGTCGTCGAACGATTGAGCCCAGGTCTCGTGCGGATGGACTGCCGGCCCGGAAGCCGGGACCTGCGAACCTGCATGACCCGAGGCGGCTCGCGGCCCCACCTGCTTTGCGGATGGGGATCCTTCGGTCTTTTCGGCCCCTTCGGCGCTTTCCTCATTCACCGACCTCGATATCAGCCACACCGACAAAACCCCAAGCACCAGGGCCAAAAAGTATATGATTTTATTCATGTTTTTTATATATACAGAAAAAACAGCAAGCCCAGCCATTTCGACTGCAAAGTTGACCACGAGGGCCACCACCCTCTCGCGCTCCACAATCTCCACAATCGTCACACGGACTTGTCCCGGCGTAGCTCAAAGAGCGAAGCCGGATCAATCCCCCGTCACACCGAGTTCACGCAGCTTGGCGCTGACCGCATCGGCCCAGATGGCGTAGGACTCCGCGTTGAGGTGAAGCAGGTCAGGCATGACCTCCTTGCTCAACTTGCCCTCGTCGCCGAGGAACTGGTCATTGATGTCCTGCCAGAAGACGCGCTTGCCGTCCGCCAGAGGCCTGATGAGTTCGTTGATCTCGGCATTGCGCTGGCGCTTGGGATCGTCCGGAGTCGCGCCGCGCGGGAAGATGGCGGTGAGGATGACCTTGGTATCGGGCCATTTCCAAGCCAGGTCCTCGACGATCTTGCGGATGCCCATCGCGGTTTCCTCGGCGGGACGCAGGCTGTGGCCGGTGTTGTTGGTGCCGATCATCAGCACCGCCACCTCGGGATCGACGCGCTGCACCCAGCCGTTCTGCATGCGCCAGATGACATGCTCGGTGCGGTCGCCGGAGTAGCCCCAGTTGAGGGCACCCAAGGGAGCGAAGTGCTCGGCCCACTCCTCCTTTCCCTTGCCTTCCCAGCCCTGGGTGATGGAGTCGCCAATGAAAACCACCTTGGCCTGCTTGGCCTTGGGGCTGCCGGCCTCCTCGAACTTGGCCTTCCAGCGGTTGAGCCACCACCTCTCATCCCAACGCTGCATCGGATAGGTGGAGGGATTGACCTCATACTGCTCGCGCAGCTCGGCGTAGAGCGCCTTCATCTCCTTGAGCACCTCGGCGTATTCGGGGTCGTCGGCCACGCTCTTCATCTCCTGCGGATCCTTCTCCAGGTCGAAGAGCATCCACTCCTCCTGCTTGGGCAGGTGCATCAGCTTGTAGCGCTCGTTGCGCACCCCATCGTGCTTGGCCACGGTGTGGGTCCACTCCCCCGAATACATGTAGTAGACGGCGTCACGCCAGCCGTCGGGTGCCTGGCCCTGCTTCTCGAGCACGGGCACGATGCTGATGCCCTGCATGTCTTTCGGAATTTCCGCGCCACAGATGTCGAGGAAGGTCGGCGCGTAGTCGATGTTCTGGATCATCGCCTTGGAGCGGATCCCCGAGCCCCCCGGCTTGATCACCCCGGGCCAGCGGATGACAAAGGGCATCGCGAGGGACTCCTCGAACATCCAGCGCTTGTCATACCAGCCATGTTCGCCGAGATAGAAGCCCTGGTCGGAGGCGTAGATGACGATGGTGTTTTGCGCCAGGCCGGACTTGTCGAGGTAATCGAGCAGGCGGCCGACGTTCTCATCGAGGGCGCGGACCGTGCGCAGGTAGTTCTTGATGTAGCGCTGGTATTTCCAGCGGGTGAGCTCCTCGTCGCTCATGCCGGCCGCGAGCTTCTTGCGGAACTCCTGGTTCTCCTCGAGGTAGGCATCGTCGAAGGCCTTTCTCTGCGCCTCGTTCATGCGCCGGTATTCCCGGATGAAGTTCTTGTTGCCGCCGTGGCGCTTGGAAAACCTCGGGTCCTCTTGTTCACCGTGCAGGAACATGTCCTCGCTCCAGTTGAAGTCCTCGAGAATGGCCATGGTCTGCTTCTTGAGCGTCTCACTGCGGTTGGCGTAGTCGTCAAACAGGGTGTCCGGCTCAGGCATGGTCACATCGTCGAAGAGGTCCATGTGGCGGACCGGCGGGAACCAGTGGCGGTGCGGCGCTTTGTGCTGGCTCATCAGCACGAAGGGCTTGGACTTGTCCTTGCGGTTCTCAAGCCAGTCGATGGACTTGTCAGTGATGAGATCGGTGCAGTAGCCCTCGAAACGCTCCTTGCTGCCATCCATCTGGATGAAGTCGGGGTTGAAATAGGAGCCCTGCCCCGGAAGCACCTCCCAGTGGTCAAAGCCGGTGGGATTCGAGATCAAGTGCCACTTGCCGATGACCGCCGTCTCGTAGCCCGCCTGTTGAAGCATCTTGGGAAAGGTCGGCTGGGCGCCATCGAAGCGGCTGAAGTTGTTGTCCATGAAGCCATTCTTGTGGCTGTGCTTGCCGGTCAGGATGGTCGCGCGCGACGGACCGCAGATGGCATTGCCGCAGTAGGAGCGTTCAAACAGCATGCCCTCCCTGGCGATGCGGTCGATGTTGGGGGTCGGCGCGACGTCCGCATAACGACTGCCGTAGGAGGAGATCGCCTGCAGGGCGTGGTCGTCGGAAAAGATGAAGACGATGTTGGGCTTTTCCGCGGCAGTGAGGGTCGTGAAACCGAGGATGAAGAGGGAGAACAGGCGAATGAAGGCTTTCATGGGTGGGAGAAGATACGGGTGAGCGGGGGCGAATCGCACGGATTTTTAACCACGAATGACACGAATGTTCACGAATTGGGTTCAAGTCCACAGAGAGCAAGAAGCGAACATTTAGGTTCTGCAGGGCCGCAGCATGGGACCGCGAGCTTCAGCTCGCCCCAGAGCCCTAGCAAATCATTGGGCTTCACATATTACGCAGTTCTTTAGGCCAGAAAGTCACCACAAGACATTGTGGGCTTAGGCA
>JAWVYP010000061.1:0-12048 GCA_033722655.1 Akkermansiaceae bacterium
GATTTTTTTGCCGGATGCATTGAGCAGCTGGTAGGTGTCCGCCTTGAAGCGTTCGGGCGAGCCTTCGATGGCGGTCAAGGCGAAGCCACCTTCCAATGGATCGGTGGTGAAAATTAGAATTTGGTGGGCACTATCCAGGGCGCTTGCCACGGCTACGGCATCAAACTCCCCGGTCTCGACATCATGAAGACCGACAGACCAGCTTTTCATGGACTCGAGTTCGATGATCGGAGAGAGATGTTGGCGAGGCAGCTCAATTGGAACGACCTCACCGTCTGCCGTGAGCAGGAAAAGTGGTTCTGGACCGGTGGCGGTCGAAGTGAACTGCAACTTTACCTTGTTGACGATTGGCTCCCCATTCTCATTCCCATTCGCATGCAGGGGATTGGGGCACACGCAGCTGGTGAAGAGCAGCAGACCAGTGATTGCTTTCACGGACATAGCTGTCATTCAGACACAATACCCGTGTGGTCGCAAGGCCGCAGCCAAGCCGTGGCCACGCTCTGGACTTGTGACAGCTCCGTGCGTGCGGAGCTTACAGGTCGAAAATCTCCCCGTCCTCAAAGAAGCGCTTGAGCTCGGCCTCGGCCGACTCGGGAGAATCGGAGGCGTGGCAGACGTTGCGCATCTTGGCATCGGCATCCTTGAAGCCGAAGTCGCCGCGGATCGTGCCTTCGGGGGCCGCACAGGAGTCGGTGGGGCCGAGCAGGTCGCGAACCTTGGCGATCACGTCCTCGCCGGAGAGAGCGAGGGCGATCACCGGGGATTCCTGCATGAACTCGCGCACGGCGGGAAAGAAGGGCTTGTCGGCGATGTGGGAATAGTGCTCGGCGAGCAGTTCGTCGCTGAGTTCCATCATTTTCATGCCACGGATGGCAAAGCCAGCGTCCTGGAAACGCTTGAGCACGGTGCCGACCAGGTTCTTCTGGACGGCGTCCGGTTTGAACAGGATGAGGGTGGTTTCGAGAGCCATGGGCGTGGAGGTAGGGTCCAAGGGCCCCAAGTGCAAGCATTTTGGCACCCGCTGAGGCCTAACTACTTAGGAGAAGCTTAGGATCAAGCGCCACCGGTGGCGATGTGGCCAAATTTGTCGTCCACAAACCTGAGCACCAACTCCTCCACGGCTTCGTCCTCCAGGCGCTCGACGGCCTCCACGGAGAAACCGCGGGCAATTAGCTGGCGGGCGCGGACCGGGCCGATGCCGCGGGCGCAGAGATAGAAGATTTCCTCATCCGCAATCTGGGCCGAGGTGCTGCCGTGCGAGCACTTGACCTGGTCGGCGTTGATTTCGAGACCGGGCATGGAGTGAGCCTCGGCGCGGTCGCTCATCAACAGGTTGCGGCAGGTCTGGTAGGCGTCGGTATGGTGGGCCGCCTCGTCGACGAAGATCAGACCGGAAAACACGGTCTTGGAGTCGTCGTAGAGGGTGTTTTTGTAGAGCAGGTCGGAGTAGGCACCTTCGGACACGTGGTGCTGGAAGGTGCGTTGGTCGTATTCCTGTTCGCGCGCCGGGATGGACACCGAGAGCATGTCGGAATGCGAACCGGGACCTTCGAGACGCGAGAGTGACTCGTTGCGGGCCCAGGAGGCGCCGGTGTTGAGAATGAAACCCTTGGCGCGGGCGTCGCGCTGCACCGAAGTGTCGTTGACCTGAACCATGCGCGAGACTTCGTTGAAGCACTGCAGGGAAACGTAATCGAGCTGCGAGTTCTTGCCGGCGTAGAGATCGTTGTAGGCGACGGCGAGACCCGGACTCAGGTCATCGGCCGAGCGGAAGATGTCGACCACGCGCACTTTGGCGCTCTCGCCGGTGACAATCAGGGTGTGCGGGAAGATGAGGGCATTCTCACCCGAGATCCAGTGATGGACCTCGATGGTGCCTTCGACCTCAAGCTTGTCGGGCACGTGAACGAAGAGGCCATTGCTCACGGAAGCCTCGTGCCAGGCGGCATACTTGGCCGAACCGAGGCGGGTCTCCTGCTTCATGAAGTGGGCTTCGACCAGATCGCTGTGCGCTTCCATGGCATCGGCCAGGGGCAGGCAGATGACGCCATCGGGCAGGCTCGATTCGGAATGGACGACGGTGTCGTTGACAAAGACAAACTTGGCGGCGGTGTGCTCGAGGCCTTTGGAGCGCTCGATGAGCGCGTCGGCATTGCCGGCGGACTTGGGCTCGAAGCCGTCGAAGTCGAGTTGCTTGAGGTTACCAAAGCGCCAGGACTCGTCCTTGCGGGTCGGGGTGGGCAGACTTTCGTATCGCTCTTTGGCCTTGGCCTGGCGATTGGTGAACCATTGGGGAAGACTGGTAGTGGGCATGATCATTGGTGAATCAGAGGTCAGTTGTCACCCGCCTTCGCCAAGGCTTCGGCGGGCAAGGCATTTGGCATTCAGCCGACGGAACCTTCCATCTCGAGGTCGATGAGGCGCTTGAGTTCAACCGAGTATTCCATCGGGAACTCGCGGACCAGATCGTTGATGAAGCCGTTGACGGCGAGCGACATGGCCTGGCCTTCGTCGAGACCGCGCTGTTGCATATAGAAGAGCATTTCCTCGCTGACCTGCGAGACCGAGGCCTCGTGCTGAGTGGCGTGCTGGTTGCCGCGCACACTGATGGCCGGATAGGTATCGGTGCGCGAGTGGCTGTTGATGAGAAGCGCATCGCATTCGGTGTTGTTCTTGCAGCCCTTGAGACGCTTGGGGATGTGCACCTGGCCGCGGTAGGTCGAGCGACCCTTACCCACCGAGATGGACTTGGAGACCACATTGGAGGTCGTGTTGTCGGCGGCGTGGATCATCTTGGCACCGGTGTCCTGGTGCTGGTCGTCGTTGGCCAGAGCGATGGAGACCACCTCGCCGCGGGCGCGCTCGCCCTTCATGATCACACCGGGGTACTTCATGGTCAGGCGGCTGCCGATGTTGCAGTCGATCCAGCGGATCTCGGCATCCTCATGGGCCATGCCGCGCTTGGTGACCAGGTTGTACACGTTGCTGCTCCAGTTCTGGACGGTGACGTACTGAATCTTGGCACCCTTCATGGCGACCAGCTCGACCACCGCCGAGTGGAGGGTGGAGGTCTCGAACTTGGGTGCGGTGCAACCTTCCATGTACATCACTTCAGCCCCTTCATCGGCAATGATGAGTGTGCGCTCGAACTGACCGAAGTTCTCGGAGTTGATGCGGAAGTAGGCCTGCAACGGCTGCTTGAGCTTCACGCCGGGCGGAATGTAGATGAAGGAGCCACCTGAAAACACCGCACTGTTGAGCGCGGAAAACTTGTTGTCGCCAGTCGGAATGACCTTGCCGAACCACTTCTTGAAGACGTCGGCATGGTCTTTGAGTCCCTCGGTCGAGTTGACGAAGATCACGCCTTGCTTGGCGAGGTCTTCCTTCACGTTCGAGTAGGCCGCCTCGGAGTCGAACTGGGCTTCCACACCGGCGAGGAAGGCCCTTTCCTGCTCGGGGATACCAAGACGCTCGAAGGTCTCAAGCACGTCCGCGGGCACCTCGTCCCAGGAACGCTTGGGGCGCTCGCCGTCCGAGAGGTAGTAGCGGATCTTGTCGAAATCGATGTTGTTGAGATCCTCGGTCGCCCAGTTGGTGGGCATGGGCTTGTCGAGAAAGGTCTTGAGCGCCTTGTGACGGAACTCGCGCACCCAGTCGGGGTCTTCCTTGACGTCACTGATGTAGTCGATGGTTTTGGAGTTCAGTCCAACACCGGCGTCGTACTTGTGGTTTTCGGGAAAGCGGAAGTCACCCTTGCTGCGATCGATGTTGATCGCATCCTGGGTTTGCTGGTCGACGGTTGCGGTGGCTTCTTCGGGCATGCTGGTTAGAGGGAAATTGAATAATTTGAA
Organism: Akkermansiaceae bacterium; assembly: GCA_033722655.1. Lineage (GTDB taxonomy): Bacteria > Verrucomicrobiota > Verrucomicrobiia > Verrucomicrobiales > Akkermansiaceae > Luteolibacter. Next base: position 3,855 of record JAWVYP010000061.1, read on the forward strand.
ATTGGGAAACTGGGGATGGGATCAGGCGGGGACGACTTCTTTCAAAAAGTCGTAGCCTTTTTCCTCGAGTTCGAGGGCGAGCTCGGGGCCACCCGACTTGACGATCTTGCCCTCGGACATGACGTGCACGTGGTCGGGTTTGATGTATTCGAGCAGGCGCTGGTAGTGGGTGATGAGAAGGAAGCCCCGGTCAGGAGAACGCATGGCGTTCACCCCCTTGGCGACCACCTTGAGGGCGTCGATGTCGAGGCCGGAGTCGGTTTCGTCCATGATGCAGAACTTGGGATCGAGCATCATCATCTGCAGGATCTCGTTGCGCTTCTTCTCACCACCGGAGAAGCCCTCGTTGACGGCGCGGGCGGTGAACTTGCGATCCATTTCGAGCAGATCCATCTTCTCGTAGAGGTCCTTGTAGTAGGCGACGGCATCGAGTTCCTCGCCTTCGGGAAGGCGGGCCTGCAGGGCAGCGCGGATGAAGTTGGCGTTGGAAACACCGGGAACTTCAGCCGGGTATTGGAAGGCGAGAAAGAGGCCGGCGCGGGAGCGCTCGTCAATTTCCATCTCGAGCACGTCTTCGCCATCGAGGGTGACGCTGCCACCGTCTACTTCGTAACTTTCGTGGCCAGCGATCACCTTGGAGAGGGTCGATTTACCCGAGCCGTTGGGGCCCATGATGGCGTGGACTTCGCCCTTGGGGATTTCGAGGCTCACGCCCTTGAGGATTTCGGTGCCGTCCTCGAGGGACGCTTTGAGGTCTTGGATCTTCAGGCTCATAGTATTTGTTTGGAAATTGGGGGATTCGGAAATTGAGTGCAGGACTTGGATAGGGGGTGTGTTGCTGAACCGCGGAATCAGGATTTGTTGGCGAACTTGCCGCGGAGGGTGATTTCGAGGTCTTGTACCTTCACGCCTTCGGGAAGGTCGAGGAAGTCGGTGAGCTTGAAGCCGGGCTTGAAATCGACGTCGTGGATGGTGCCGGTTTCCTGATCGTGGAAGTGGACATGCTCGCGCAGGTTGGGGCAGTAGCGCGAACTCTCGCGCTCGAAGTTGACCTGGCGGATCACCTTGTGCTGCACCAGCGCCTCCAAACAGTTGTAGACGGTGGCCAAGGAGATGTTGGGAAGGTGTTCCTTGGCCCGCATGAAGACCTCGTTGGCAGTGGGGTGATCCCGCTCCGACATCAGGATGTGGTAGATCTCCTTGCGTTGTTTGGTCATCCGCAACCCGTCGATCTCATCGGGGATTTCCGGGTGCGGGTCTGGCTGCTTACTCACCATCGCTGCGGCAAGCTATTACCGCGCCAACCGATATCAAGAATTATTCCAATTCCATGGGCGAATTATGCATAACCCACTCATAATCAATGTAATATTTTTGCCTACCCTGGAGGCGGCGGCTGCGGCAGCTGAGAGATGAAACCACGAAAGCCAGGAAAATTCACGGCATTGGCCTTGAAACCCAGACTCTGTCCAACTGCGTACTCGAGGAGAAGGTAGGCAAAATCGGGAAGAACAAGCCGTAGACCGAGGTTTCATGAAAGATTCGGGCGAATCGCGTTCCTGAGAATGCGCTTGGGGTTGAGCTGATGGAGACTCCGAAAGCTCGCGTTCTCACAAACGCCCATGCGCCCCTATGGGGGTGAGCCCTGCCCGCCCTGCATCCAGTGAAGAGCAAATGGGAGCGGACAGGGTCCGCTCCTCCTTGCGGCCTGCGACATCCCTGCCTCCCGGTGGCGAGGCAGATGTCGACGGCAATCCCGGTCAGAGCCGCTCAGGCTCTCAATGCGTGCCGGGCAGGAAGCGGTAGTAGACCTCGAGGGTCAGGGTCGCCAGACAGGTGGCCATGTGCTGGTTGATGGGGCCGTGGCGCATGGTCTGGGTCCAGGAACCGTCGGGGTTCTGGGCATCCAGCAGCGACTTGGAGAAGAGCTGGTTGTACCAATCCCAGTCGTCCCCCCCGGCATTCATCATCGCCTGGGCATTGTAGTAGTGATAATAAAGGTTGGCACTTTCCTTGCCCCACTCGAACTTGGTGTTCTCGCGGACCCACTCCACGCCCTTCTTGGCAGCGCGCTTGTTGCCCTCGCCCCAGATCTGGAAGCAGAGCACACCACCTCCGGTGAGATGGGGACTCTTGCTCGGACTGATGCGGTAGCCGATGGCTCCGTCCTGACCCTGGACCTTCTCAAGGAAGTCGTGGGCGTCGCGGATGTTGCCCTTGAACTTGGTCTTGGGCCAGAGGCCGGTGTGACTGCAGGCCTTGAGCGCCTGGATCTGCCAGAAGCCGACCGAGTTGTCGCCCTGGCTGGAGCTGTTGGCATAGTTGTAATTCCATCCCCCGCTGTCGGCTTGGCCATCGGCGATGATCTCGCCAGCCATCTTGGTCACCTCCTCGAGATTGGGAATGGGGTTCTTCATGCCCTTGCAGAGCGAGGTCGCCTCAGCCAGGGCATAGGTGGCGATGGCGTGCTCGTAGACCCACTGGTGGCCCTTGCCCTTGATCACGGTCAGCTTGCCGTCGTTCTTCATGCCGAGGTCGATGAGGTAGGTCATGCCCTTGGCGACTGTCCTGCCGTACTGGCGCGACTCGGGAGTTTCGCAGCGACCGAGGTAGGCGAGCAGGGCGAAGCCGGTCATGGCCGACTGATACTGGTTGCCCCAGCTGCCATCCGGATTTTGGGTATCCTGCAGCCAGTCGAGGGCCTTGGAGACCGCCGCTTCACTTTCGATCGGCCCATTCACTTCCCGCAGACGCTTCAAGCGAAGCTTTCGGTCACAGCGGTTTTTGACAACATCGGGGATGGGACGTCCGGAATCCCCTCTCGTGAAGACGTCGAAGTCGCCAAAGTCGTTTCCGAACTCGTCACCGCTTCCCAGCTCGAGCGAGGGTTCCGTGACCGTCACCTCCACCACGGGAACATGAATGGCCGAATCCGGGGCATTGAGGAAGTTGGCCGGCCGGTTTGCGGGTGGTGTCGGATTGGGTCTGACGACCGGCTTTTCACGTGGGGCCGGCTTGGGGGGCTCGACCTTCTTTGGAGGATAGGTATAAATGACAGGGGGTTTCGGCTTCTCGATGTTGGGCAGCAAGAAGAGGCCCAGCAGGAGGCCGAGCACGACCAGACTCAGCACGGCGATGACCACCGAGCTGATGGTGGAGTTGCGTTTTTGGGCCTCAAGGCGGGCTTGGGCTTCGGGGCTGATTTGGGCGTGGAGTGACATGATGGATGAGGGTGGGGTTCATGCTTGATTGATCTGGGAGGCTCGATTTGTGACATCTTTCCTCGAATTTCTTGCTCTCCGAAGCCCAAGAAAAACACAACTCACTTAAAACCAATTATTTGCGAACCTCACGAAAAAGGCGCGCGAAATCCACCGAAGCGCCCTGCCGGGCCGACTTGCCCGGCGAAGCCCCACAAGGATCAGTATCCCTTCATCCACTCGACCACGTCCGCCACATCTTGGGCGGACATGCCCAACTGGTCGGCGCTGAGCATCAGTGACTGGCGCAGCGGAGGTGCCCCCTTGACGCGGTCCTTGGGGATCATCTGGGTCACCCCGCCCGTGGACTGAACGATGAGCGGATCGCTGTTGGCCACGATGACTCCATCCACCCGCTTGCCGTCCTTGAGCTGCACCCGGCGCCCACTGTAGCCGTGGGCAATGCCGGCCGAGGGATCGACGATGGCGAGTATGGTCGACTCCACCCCCTGGCGCGCCGTCCAGCCCTTGAGATCGGGGCCGTAGTCCGGGCCCACGCCGTCAATCTGATGACACATCACGCAGCGCATGGCCTTGGCCTTGCCCGCCGCGGCGTCGCCCTTGAGCTCCATCACTTCAGCCACACTGAACTTGGGCTTGTCCGGTTTGGGTGGGATGACCATCTCGTTGACCACGACCGTTTCCGGATCGTAAACACCCCGCTCCTTGAGGCCCTTGCGAAGGTCATACTTGGCCCAGGAGTCCGTCGAGCGAAGCAACAGCCAGCGCACCGCGGAGGCGCGAACCGGCGATTCCTCTTTCGCCAGCTCCAGCATGGCTTCCGGCGCGGCCGGATCATCGATGAAAGCGATGGATTCGCAGGCAAAGAGGCGCTGCTCCTGGGTCAGATCCTTGGCCGTTGCGCGTTGCTTGAGAGCGGCGATGGCCGCCGAGGGCCATAGGCGCCAAGTGAGCCTGGCAAATCTGTCGTCCCACTTCAGCAGGTCACTCATGCCGAAGGCATCGCGCATCGCGGCCCACACCTCGTTCTCCTGGTTCTCACATCCCAGCCCGATGCTCTCGAGGTAGTTCTTGTCCTCACCGTCCCAGCGCTTTGCGACTTCAATGAGGACGGGGGCGGCTTTCGACGCCGGCAGGCCGCGCATGGCGAGTGCGGCTTCGCGGCGAATCGCCGCTGAAGGGTCGGCGGCAAAGGTCTTGGCCACTTCATGCACCTCCTGGCCCGAACGCTTGAGCGCGCGGAAGGCGACCATGCGGGTCTTTACCTCCTGGCTTTGGGTCAGCTCGTGGCATTTTGCCAGCCCCTTCTCGCCGAGGTAAGGCAAAAGCCAAATGCCGCGCACGGCAATCCAGGGATTGTCGTCGGCGATCAGCGCCTCCACCGCCGGATAGGCCTTCGCGCCCTGCTTTTTGAGGGCGGCAAAACCCGTCCAGCGCACATTGGGAGCCGGGCTGCGCAGGGCAGTGATCGCTCCTTCGATGGTGTTCAAATCGATCTCCGGCAGCTTCGGAATGAAGCCCTTGGGCGCGATGCGGTAGATGGTGCCCGAACAACTCTTATCGAGGTCGGCGTGACCGCCCACGCGCGGATCGAGCCAGTCGGTGACGTAGATGGCGCCATCGGCTCCCACGGCCACGTCCGAGGGCCGGAAGAGGTGGTGGTTACCGGCGGCGTGATCGCCACTGCGAGAGAGCTTCTGCTTGCGCACGCCACCCGTGAAGTCGGCGCCGTCGTACACGCCGGTGTCGTTGGAAGTCATCCAGTCGCTGCGCTCCATCCGGTAACCCGCACCCTGCATTTCGGGTTGATAGGCAAAGATCACGTTGCGACCGGCCTCACAACTCAGGAAGGTGCCGGCATATTTGTCGCCCAGCGCGCCGTTTTCGTAATAGACCACGCCGGTGGGTGAACCCCCACCATAGATGTCGCCGACATCAAAGGTGCCCGGATCGAGTTGGCGCCAGTGATTGAGACCAAACTCCACGCCCGGCCGCATCACCGTGCGGTAGGAACGGCCAGCGCGGGTGAAATAACCGGCCGAGCCGTATTCGAGCACGTAGGAATTGCGGCAGGCCGGCGGGTCGTCGTTGTCGTTCTGAAACAACTCGCCCAGCGAGTTCACCGCGTGCTCGTAGGAGTTGCGGTAACCGTGGCCGATGATCTCCACTTCGGTGCCGTCGGGGTTCATGCGGGCGGAAAAGCCCGAAGTCCACTTGAAACCGTCGTCGCTGGCCTTGCCCAGTTCGCTGTGGCTGTCGGTGAACCACTCGCCCCCGCCACCTCGATAATCGCCATAGAGGGTGAAGGTCTTGCCGGACTTGTCGGTGAAGATCGCGCCGCAGTTGCCGTTGTTGAAGTACCACTTGCCGTCCGGCCCGCCCGTCACGGAGTGCAGGGAGTGGTCGTGGTTGCGCGCATTGAATCCGGTGAGCAGCACCTCGCGCTTGTCGACCCCGGGGTTGAACTTCAAATCGCGGTCGACGTCGGTGTAGACGATCAGATCGGGCGGCTGGGAAACCACCACCACGTTGTCGAAGACGGCCACGCCGAGAGGCGCGATCAGGCCCTTCTCCTGGACAAAGGTGTGGGAACGGTCCGCCTTGCCGTCGCCATCGGTGTCCTGCAGCACGGCGATGCGGTCTCCTCCGGGACGACGTCCCTTATGGCCGCGGTAATTGACGCCCTCGGCCACCCAGATCCGGCCCTCAGCATCAATGTCCATGTTGGTCGGATTGTAGAGATCGGGAGTGCTCGCCCACACTGTCACCTCTAGGCCATCAGGCACCTTGAAGGCAGGCACCGGCACCACGTGGGGCGGATGCTCATTCTTCCATTCCTTAGCAGCGAGGGGGCAGGCCAGGAGGGCCACCAATGACAGATGGGGAAATTTCATGAGCAAGTTTACGCACTCCGCTAGCCAATGTTAACAAGAATGTGGGCAACTTCCCCCGGAAGCAGGTCATTTCGAGGCTCGCAGCTTCTTTTGGCTCCGACAAAGACCACGACTCACCTCACGCTTCCTCTGAGCACCCGTTTTTGCTGACTATCCTGATTTCACTCGCCAGCCTCACTTTTTGCCCGCTGAAAGTTTGTGGCATGGCGCAACTGCCCCGAGTCGACGGGGTTGCATTCCCGTCTGCGAGTCCCGAACCCGGCGCCTCGCCACCCTAGAATACCAACCCACATGAAAACCAAATCCATCATCGCCATCGGCGTCGTTGCCCTCATTTCCGCAACAGGCCTTCACGCCGAAGATGTCGATGACAAGAAGGCGGACAAGAAAGCGGCCGCCGAGGCCCGCAAGGCCGAAAAGCTGGCCAAATACGATACCGACCAGGACGGCAAGCTGAGCAAGGAGGAGAGACAAGCCATGAAGGCGGACAAGGCCAAGAACAAGGCCGAGAAAGCCGCCAAGCCCAACAAGAAAAAGAAGCAGAAGAAGGCTGAAGAAAACGCTGAATAATTACCCAAGCACTCCAATTTGAACCCATGGCGCTCACTCCTCACGGGGTGGGCGCTTTTGCTCTTTCGCCATCCGCCATCGGCAATTAGAATCAATAACTACGTGGATTCCCGATCACCCAAGACCCAGAGCCCATCCCAGCAACTGGGCATCAGTGTTGATCAACTTCTCAAGTTGGACCATCTGGCGCTGCTCCACCTCGACGGCGAACTTCAGCTGCGCGGCTTCAACGAGCAGGCTTCGGTCATTTTCCGCCTGCTCGAAACCGACATCGGCAATCCCATCGGCACCATTCCCGGCCTCGGCGCCCAGCAGTCCTTCCAGGACTCCATCCGACAAGACCAGAGTGGCCATGTCCACTTCGAGTTCGAAGGGCGGCTGCTCAAGGCCACCGCCATCGCTCTCTCTGCCTCCGAGACCGATGCGGCCGGCATCATCCTCTTCATCAAGGACATCACCGATTACCACCAACCCATGAAGCGCCTGCTGTTTGCGCTCAATGCGGCCTTCATGAACTGGTGGGAGTGGAATCTGGTGGTCGACCATGCCCGGGTCCACACCGACAACCATCAGGCCACACTGCTCGGCTTTGATTCCCACGAGTTGCCCAAAACCCGCAAGGACTGGGAGGAGATGGTCCACCCCGATGACCGGGAGTATGTCCTAAACAATCTGGAAACCTGTTTGTCGGGCGACGACAGCCAGTGGTTCTGCGAATGCCGCATGAAGACTGTGGACGGCGGCTGGATCTGGGTCGACATCCGTGGCACGGTGACCCGCTGCAACCGCGAGGGCCGTCCCCTGGAAATGATGGGCACCGCCCAGGACATCGACACCAGCAAGCGGGCGCAGATCGACATCCGCTCCTACACCAACCTGCTGCAGCAGGCCGGTGAAATCGCCAAGCTCGGCACCTGGGAGTATTACCCCGAAAACGGCAGCCTCGAATGGTCCCGGCAGACCCGCAAGATCTTGGGAGTGGATTTCGCCTACGAGCCCAGCCCCGAAGGCTTCCACGAACTGCTGGCTCCCGACGACGCCGAGCGGGCGCGCAAGGCCTTCGAGCAGGCCCTCGAGGACGGCACCGATTTCGACCTGCAGCTGAGCTGCGTCAACCACAAGCAGGAACCGCTGATCATCCGCTACACCAGCAAGACCCGCTTCGACCTGTTGGGCAAACTGGTGCGGGTCACCGGCATCATCCAGGACATCACCGGGCAAGCGGGTGAGATGGAGGAGTGAGAAGCCCCTCGAAAAGCTGGCGCTTTCCTTTCTGGCTGCATCCAAGCCAAAGCAAAACCTCCGCCATTGAGGACCGCGAGCTTCAGCTCGCCCCAGATGCAAGGAACGGAGCGCCGTTCAAGTCGGCTTAGCCCGGGGACATGCAATTCTTTGGCGCAGCCAAATTTGCGTGTCCCCACCGATGACCAACCAAGAACTAAGAACTAAGAACTAAGAACTAAGAACTAAGAACCAAGCCCCAAGAACGAGCCGCTACGCGGCTCACCC
>JAWVYP010000062.1:0-11947 GCA_033722655.1 Akkermansiaceae bacterium
TCACCATCCGGATCTTCGATGAGTTGCCCCCGCTTATCGTAAATGAAGTTGCCTTCCTTGTCGGTCTCGAAGCGCAACACCCGACCCTTGGCATCCGATTTGTATTCCGGGTGATAGTTGATCACGGTCTCGACCATCGAAATGGGCGCGGGGTCGAGGGGTGAGCCAACACGGCCGATCTTGCCAACGACCTGACTGACTTCGGGGATCGCAGCGACGGCGGCGTCCAGCTGACGCAGGGATTCCATGGCCTCATCCATGGAGGCATGGGGACTGATGGTTGGCATCAGCAGAAAGGAACCCTCATCCAAGGCGGGGCGGAATTCGCGACCCAACCCGGGGAATTTTTCCGCCGCGCTCCGCCACAGGCGGGTTTCGCTGATGCCATCACCGGCAATTTTGGGAATGAAGGCAAAGACTTTGGGAAAGCCAAGCCAGATGCAGAAAGCCACGGCGAGCAAGGCGATCGGCAAGGAAAGGAACATGGCTTTGTGGGCCAGGCACCAGCGCAAGAGGCTTGGATAAATCACCTCAAAACCCTTGAAGGCCAGCAACAGCAGACCAACCACCAGCACCACAAAGACGCCATTCATCAGGCCGTTGCGGTCGAGGCCCAATGGCATCCAGTCGAGGGTCAGCAGCACCAACACGGAAATGGCAGCGGCAGCGTTGAGCAGCATAATGGTGGTCCGTCGGCCACCCTTGTGGATGTGGGGCTCGAGCAACATGCCGCCGATGAAGGCCGCGAAGGCAAGCGCCAGCAGCCATGAGAAGCTCAGTGAAATCAGGGCCGCCACACCCAGCAGCACCATGGACAGGCCTCGGCGGCTGCGCAGGAATTTGGGAATCGAGCCGAAGAGCAGATGGGCGGCCGGTGGGATGATGGTCAGCGCCACCACGATGGAGGCCAATAGCGCGAAGGTCTTGGTGAAAGCCAGCGGTTTGAACAGACGCCCTTCCTCTCCGGTCATGGTGAAGACCGGCAGGAAGCTGACCACGGTGGTAAGCACCGAGGTGGTGACCGCGCCACTGACTTCGTTGACTGCGCGCTGGATGACGGTGATGCGTGGCTCGTCGGGATCTGCTTCATCGAGGTGCTTGAGGATGTTCTCGGTCAGCACGATGCCCACATCGACCACCGTGCCGATGGCAATGGCGATGCCCGAAAGCGCGACGATGTTGGCCGGCACATTGGCCAGCTTCATCGCGATGAAGGTGATCAGCACGGCCAGCGGCAGCATGGACGAAATCAACAGGCTCGAGCGAAAGTGGAGCACCATGACCACCACCACGATGATGGTGACCAACACCTGTTGAAACAGGGCCTCGTCCAGCGTGTTGAGGGTTTCATCAATAAGCTTGGAGCGGTCGTAGAAGGGAACGATGGTGACCTTGGAAGTGGTCAACCAGTCAGGCCAATCTGCTCGATCCGTTCTGCGCGTGTAATCGAGCCAGCTCTCATCAACCGGCAGCCCGGCATCGTCAAAGGCCGGGTCGATGCCATGGCTTGCGGCAAACTCGCGAGCTTCATCCGGACTGGTTTGCTCCCAATCGATGACCGGACGAATGGGCAAGGCCGATTCGATGTCGGCCATCTTGCGTTTGGACGCCTTGATGGCCTCCAGCGGGTTGGCACCGTAACGGGCGACCACCACCCCACCCACGGCATCGGCACCATTCAAATCCAACGCGCCGCGTCGCAGTGCAGGACCAAGTTGCACACTGGCCACGTCACCCACGGTGATCGGCACATTGTCGCGCACGGTGACCACGGCTCGGCTGAGGTCATCAATGCTCTCGATGTAACCGGTTCCACGCAGAAAATACTCCACGCCGTTGACAGCAAGGTTGCGCGCTCCGATCTCTTGGTTGGATTTGCGGACGGCATCGACCACTTGCGCCAAGGTGACCTCGTGCGCCCGCAGGCGGTTGGGGTCGACATCCACTTGGTATTGCCGTTCGTAACCGCCGACTGAGGCGACCTCGGCCACGCCCTCGGCAGCAAGCAAGGTGTAGCGCACCTGCCAGTCTTGAATGGCACGCAACTCGTCGAGATCCCAACCTCCAGCCGGGTTGCCGTCGGGGTCGCGGCCCTCGAGCACATACCAGAAGATCTGGCCCAGACCGGTGGCCTCTGGACCGAGGGCCGGGGTGACTCCCTCGGGAATAAGATCGGAAGGCAGGGAATTGAGTTTCTCAAGAACCTTGGCCCGCGACCAGTCGAAGCCGGCGTCTTCCTCAAAGATGAGGTAAACGTATGAGCTGCCGAACATCGAGTAGGAGCGGACCTCCTTGACGGACGGCACGACAAGCAAGGCGACCGTCAGTGGATAAGTGACCTGATCCTCGATGTCCTGCGGCGAGCGACCCGGCCAGTCGGTGTAGACGATCTGCTGGTTGTCACCCAGATCGGGAATCGCATCCACCGCCACCGGGTCGCGCTGGTAGTCGCCCGTGTCCCAGTCAAAGGGAGCGACTCGCACCCCCCAGGCAATGAAGAAGGCCAAGAGCAGGAGTACGACCAGCTTTTGGTGAAGACAGAAATGAATGAGGGCTTTCATGGGTGCCTGAAATGGAAGCGATCCGAATCAGTGATCGTGAGCCTCGGGCTTGCTCTCCCCTTTCGGCTTCGGCTTCGGCTCCGGTGCAGCGTCGGAATCCTCTGGAGCGTAGGAGAGAAGGTCATCAATGGTGCCGCAGGTGAGCATGGCGTCACCGTAGTAGGGGTTGAGGATCTCGGGCTTGGCCGAGAGCCAGTCGGCACCGGTATCATCGAAGGCCATGGGACAGTGCACGACGTAGGCGTTGCCGACCGCATCGATGCCACTTTCGCGGATCGATGCGATGAGGGCCTCGCTCAGGGGCTTGAAGGCCTTGCGGCGTGCCTTGATGTCGCTTGCATCAGCAACGGCTTCGGCCAGTTCACGGAAGTCGGCGGGTGCCTGAGTGGCGAACTGTTTGGCAGCAGACGCAGCGGCTTCGTCATCATCATCGGCCAGGGCCTTGGCGATGGGCAGATAGCCACCCAACGCTTGGCGCAGAGCCTTGATCTTTGACTCATCGGCCGTCGCCGGTTCCGCAGGTTGGTAAGGAAGGCCGAGGTGCACTCCGGTGGTCTCCATGGCGCGCGCCACCCGGCGCACGGCGGACTGAGGGGATCGGGAGATCTCCTCTTTGGCGACGGTAAGATGATTGAGCAGGCGGTTGGAGAATTCCCGCCACAATTTCAGCTCATCGGGTTGCAGCCATTCGGTATTGATGTCTTCCACCAGTGAGATCATGGAAGCGATGGTTTCGGGTGCGGGCTTTTCGATCAGGCGATGGAGGAGCCTGGGCATCGCAGCCCATTGGCCGGCGAGATCCGCAGGGGCGGATCCTGCAGGAAGCTCCTCGATGCCGGCGTCGGGATTCATCATCGAGGGCTTGGCCTTGATCTGAAGTTCGGAGTCGAGTTTGAAGGCGCCACGACTGACCACCAACTCCCCTTCCTCCAGACCTCGGACGACAATGAACTGCTCCCCGACTTTCGGCCCCAATACAATTTCTCGACCCTCAAAGCTGATTCCGGCGTCGGTTCCGGTGCGCACATAAACCACGGCACGCTCACCGGTGCGCAGGACCGCGGAGGCGGGAATCAACAAGGGATCGCTGGAATCCTTCTTGTCAGCGAAGACGCCGAATTGTTCGGCAGGCACGAGATCCATGCCGCAGATGTCGCATGCGCCGGGACCGTCTTTGACGATTTCGGGATGCATCGGGCTGATCCACTTGCCTTCGAGCGAGGGGTCGAGCACCCGGCCGTCAGTGGCCGTGGTCGAACGCACCATGGCCTCGGCAAACATGCCCGGCTTGAGTGCGAGGTCAGGATTGCTGACGTTGACGCGCACCCGGGCAATGCGTCGGACCGGGTCAATTTCAGGATCAATGAAGGCGATGGTGCCGGTGAAGGTGCTGCCCGGCAGGGCATCCACGGTGAACTCCACCTCTTGTCCGTAGCGCAGCCATTGCAGATCTTTTTCGTAGGCCTCGAGATTGAGCCAGACCTCCGAGAGGTCGGCCACGGTAAAGAGCGGGTCGCCGGTTTTCACGTATTGGCCTTCGGTCGCGAACTTGTTGGTGACAATACCGGCTTGTGGTGCGTGCAGCGTGAGGTGATCGCTGGGTTGGGCTGAGTTCTCGATCTCCTTGATTTGCTTGTCGCTGAATTGCAGCAGACGAAGCTTCTCGCGGGCGGCCTCGAGCAGACGCCTGCGCGTGTCGAGTGCCGCTGGAGAATCCGAAGCGGCTCGGTCCACCGCGCGCTTGGATTCGATGAGCTCGCGTTGAGCGACCAAAAGGTCCGGGGAGTAGATTTCAGCCAGATGATCCCCCTTGCGAACCAGAGCACCGGTGAAGTCGACGAACAGGCGGTCGAGGCGACCGGAAACTCTCGAGGTGATCTTGGTGATGCGACGCTCGTTGTAATTGATGCGACCGAACAGGCGAATTTCCACCCCGGCTGATGAACGAACCACCGGTGAGACGCGCAGGTTGAGCAGAGCTGCGGCCTCCGGTGTGACACTGACTTCGCGCAAGCCACCCGAACCATCGTCCTGCAGCGGGATCAGGTCCATGTTGCAGATCGGGCAGAGACCGGGGTTGGGCTGCCGAATCTGCGGGTGCATGGAGCAAGTCCAGATGGTGTCGCTCTTGTCACTGGTGGTTTCATCCCTCTCCGTGGGCGGAAGCCCCAGCCACCAGCCGGCACCAAACATGGCCAGCGGCACCAAAATGCTCAGCAGCTTCCAAGGCGATCGTCGGAGATTTTTGATGTAGGCGGGTATTTTCATGGCGAGGATCAATCAATGCCGGCAGCAGCCCTCAAAGTGGCGGTGGCTTTGCCGAGTTGAGCTCGGTTCTGGGCGAGTTGGAGGCGGTAGGCCAGGTGTTGGCGCCAGGTTTCAATGAGATCATTGAAGTTGCTGTTGCCTGCACTGTAGCTGGTGAGCGTGACGTCGTAGGCCTGTTTTGCATTGGGCACCAGGCGTGAAGAGAAGAGGTTCGAAACTTCGCGTGAAGTCTTGGCGCGATACCAGGCTTCCTCGACGCGGTAACGCAGGTCACTGCGGGTGGCGGCAATCATGGCCTCGGTTTCCTTCATTCCTTCACGTGCCTCGCGCAGCATCGCCTTGCGCGGTTCCTGCCAGAGCGGGATGTCGATGCCGAGTGTCGCGTAGACCTGATCCCGGCCATTGGCCACAGGCGACAGGCCACTGGAGTTCACATCCGCGGCCGCAATGCCAACTGTGAAGTCCGGATACTTCTCGAGTTCCGCGCGTTTCAGTTTGTGAGTGAAGGCCTCGTAGTGGCGTTCGGCAGCGGCCACCTCCGGATGCTTCTGTTGGGCTTTGATCAGCAGTGCGTCGAGGCTACCCAGATGAGCGATGGCACGGTCCTTGGGCGTCGGCAAAGCGGCATTCGTGGGTCGGTTGAGCAGTGAGTTGAGTCGAGCGCTCGCGGTTTGGCGCAACAACTCGGCCTCTGCCAGATCCCTGTCGATCATTGCCAGTTCGTTGGAGAGCCGGATTTGATCTGCTTGACGGGCTTGGTCGGCGGCAACCCGTGAGTCGACCGCATCCCTCACCGACTCAAGCACGGTCTTGCTCTCGCGGGTGAGATCGATGGTGCGGTGCGCGAGATAAAGATCCCACCATGCCGCATGAACGCGCTCGGTCAGTTTGAGTTCCAGGGCTTCGATTTCGGCGCGTGCGGCGGCCGCCTCGCTATCGGCCGCGGCGCCAGCTTGTTTGCGTTTGCCGGGAAACGGAATCTTCTGCTTGATGCCAGCCATGGCGTCCACCCGGCCGGCGGCCGTCTCCGCCATCGAGCCCGTGGAGATCTCCGCCATCGGGTCGGGCAGCGAGCGCAGGCGAGGCGAAACGGCGGCCAAGCGATTGGCCCGGTGACGGGCAGCCACCAGCGAGGGGTGATGCTTGATGGCCAGTTCGGCGAGAGCCTCAGGACTCGAGCCGGCAGGCACCGCATAATTCACAGCGGCTTCGGCCGGCGGAATCTTGAGCTCCGCACCCGATCCACTCCCGTAATTGGAAGTGGCCGAGCAGGAGACTGCCAGCAGGCATCCACTGAGGGTGGCTAGGCGTTTCATGGAGACCTTGAGTTGAATTTATTCTCCTGAGAGTTTCGAGAGGTACTTTTCCGGGTCTTTCTTGAAGCTGGGAATGCAGCTGTCGCAGCAGAATTTTACCTCTTGGCCTTCGTGTTCAATGACCACGGGCTCACCCATCGAGCCGAGCTTCTCGTCAGAGACGATGCAGACTTCAAGTGGATAGGATTTTGCGGCCTGGGTGTCGGTGGACTCTGCGCTAGCGGGTTTCTCCTTGGAGCAGGAGCTGAGAGCCAGGGCCAGAGTGGAGATAAGAATAATGTTTTTCATGATGGTTGGATTGCTTGGGGTTGAATGAGGGATCGATGCCATGGAATGGCTTGGATGTCCCGGATCATCCGGATACACGGGTACACGTTAAAATCTCCGCGTCGAGGCGGGATCGGGTGTGGCGCGGCCTCAATTGAGCCAGCGCGAGAGACAGGCAAGACGCTGCCTCGTCGGGGGATCGCTTCCAGTATGATCCACCACGTTGGCGATCATCATCACTGGAGGAAGAGCCAGGGGCTCGATCAGTTCCACTGCAGGCGGAACAAAGTCAGTTTGCGGATTACTTGGGAGCAGCAGCTCTTTGGCTGCCTCGCGCGGATCTTTGGAGCGGCACGCACAAACATGCTCGTCGGGCTGCTGCTGATCACCATCCTCGGGCTGAGCCGCATGACAGCAGGAGGACTGCTGCTCGGCGCTTTTGTCTTTCGTTTCGTAAGCACAGCAGCACAGCGGCGCACCCATCAGGGCGGACAGCAGAAGCGCGAGAGCAGTGCGGGATAAACTCATCTATCAGTAGGATAAAAGATCTATCCCATTATTCCCCAAATTTCATAATAATCAAGAACTTGAGCCATAAATGGAGAAAGGCGCAGACCTTTCAGTCTGCGCCTTCCATGGCTCCGGCGGTTGGGATCGAACCAACGACCTAGTGATTAACAGTCACCCGCTCTGCCGCTGAGCTACACCGGATTTATGTGGGTTGCGCCCTTGCAGGCGCGGGGCCGGACAATGCAAATGTCCCGACCTCTGTGGCAAGGGAAAAATATGCCGAATTTGCGCGGATTTCAAGTCAGCGCCGCTACTTCAGCCCCCTGCGGCGAGGGCAACGATTTCGACGCTGGCATCGGCTTCGACCTGGGCTTTGTCGTGATCGCGGGGAAAGACGGGCTGCTGATTGAGCTCGACCACCACCGGCTTGTCCTCCAGGCCGACTTCGGCCAGCAGCTCGCGGACGGTCATGGGTCCGGAGATTTCCTTGAGCTTGCCGTTGAGGGTGATGTTCATCGCCACTGCTGCAACTGTTCCGCATAAACGGGCTCCTGGCCAAGGGAAATGTCCTCGAGCAGGAAATCCTGGTCGACCTGGAGCAGGCCCTGCTGATGGAGCACACGTCGGGTCCAGGCGCGTTCCTTGTCCGCGTCGCCAATGAGCCGGCGGGCGGCGTGCTTGATGTCGGTGCCGATGCCGGAGTGGCGCAACTTGTAATACTCGCGCCAGCTCAAGCGCTCCTCCTCCAATGCCAAAGGAATTAGCAGCCGGGCTGCGAGGTCGACGGCTTGGGAGCGCCCAAAGAGCGTGTAGGGCTCGTCGGCGCACGGACCGGTCAAGCGGTGATGCACGGACCAGAAGGGATGGACGATGCTGCCGAGCAGATCGGCGAGCGGCTTGAACTCAAAGGGGTCGGCGAAGGCGAGCTTGCTGAGCTCTTCCCAGTGACGCAGGACGGTGGCGAGGGCCCCGATGCGACGCTGGGGATGGTTGGCGGGACGTTGGTCGCTGGTGACCCAATGCAGACTTTGCGCCGTGGAGAGCTCCGCCTCCTCGCGCTGACCCAGCCAGGCATCCCACAGCGTGCGGCGGTAATCGAGGGTCTCGGGGCGCACCAGAGGATCGATGAAGGGCTCGAGAAATCCCGCCACGCCCAGCAGCCTTGACTCGGCGGCATCAACCGTCGGCGTCCGGCTCATGCTGGCCAGGGACACCCGTTGGGAGAGCGCGTGCATGGAGAGACGGTTGTCCGGGTAACCCAGAGCCTCGGCGCAGGCCTCAAACAGGACTTGGTCGCGGCCGTGCATCTCGATGGATCGCATGGCGCTGGTGGCGAGACGCTTGGCGCGATGCCTGGCGGCCGCCTTGAGCAGCTTTTCGAGCGCTGGCTTGCCCATCTTGCGCAAGGGCAGGTGGCAGCGGCCGGGGCTGCTGATGGCGACCTCGCGCTGGGGCCGATTCATGGCGTCGGCGAGTTCGCGTTCGTGGACAATCACATGCGGCACTTCCTTGCCTCCGATGGTGCGCTCGATGGGCACATGCTCACCGGGTCGGAAACTCAAGTGCAGGATGACCCGCTGGTAGCGCTCGTCGTGATCGCGCCCCTCTTGCTGCCACAAGGCGGCGCGCTCATCGACGACCACGTCTCCTTCCAGGCTTTGCGCTCCATGCTTGATGCGGGCAGCGAGAAAGTCGGGGCCCTCGCCGCGGTTCCACTCCCCCGGATGCTCGACCTCCACCACCTGTCCATCCTTGGTGCGCAGCGAGCGGCCCAGCGCGCCACTCCACCACAGGCCCTTGAGCTCGATCTTGCCCGGCAGGACGACTGAGTGATCCCCACCGAAGAGAAGTGGAGGATGCCACACGGACTCGAGCAGGAAATCGTAGGTCATGGTTGCTTGGGGGCCAATTGCTCGATCCAGGCCTTGATCGCGGCCTCTCCCTCCGAATCCTTGTAATGCTCCCGGAGTTGCTCCAATTGGAGCAAGGCGGCCTCCTGCTCATTGCGGGTCCGCAGCAGCGACACGCGGTGCAGATCCTGGCGCAGCTGTCCCGGCACTTGGCGGTGCAGTTTGCGCGCCTGGACAAAGAGGGAATCTGCCGCGTCCGCTTCACCGGTCTCGAGAAGCTCCAAGCCCACGGCCTCCATCAGCACACCGCTCTCCATGCGGATCGCCGCCTCCTTGAGTTGCTTGCGGCGCTCCTCGGGATCATTGCCCCACTGCTTCATGGCCTCGCGCAGGGCCCGGTACTCGCGGTCCTGGTCGCGCACCTCACCGCTGCCATCGATGTGAGCAAAGGGGCGATAAAGCGGATCGCCAAGAACCACCGCCTGCCAGGAAAGCGAGGGCAGGGCCATCCAGCAGGCCTCGACCCAGCTGTGCCCTTCGAGCAGACGCCGATGAAGCAGGTCGAGATGATGGGTCAGTCCCAGATAGGGCTCATGGACATTGCCGACGGTGACCGCAGCTCCGCGTTCGAGCAGCCCCCCACTCCAGTTCTTGCTCGGGTCACGCAGCTGCTGGGCGCTGTAGGAATGGATATGGATGGCCACCGCCCCCTTGCGGAAGCGGAAATCGGCCGCTGCCATGGGTCCGCTGAGGTTCCAGTCGTACCAACCATAGTAGGTGGCGGCGTGCTCCATGGGGTAGGCCTTGGGCAGGGTCGGCTTGAAGCGGTCAATCACCGTTGGCAAACCGCGCTTGAGGTTCTCCTTCACAATGCCCTCCAGCCACTCGTCGCCCTGCGGGAACTTCCTGGAAATATCAATGTAGTGGATGCCCCAGAGGCCGTATTCCTCAACGGCGACGGCATCCTCGATCATGCGGCGAGAGCATGCCAGGGTCGGAGCATCGATGCGCGCGGTGAGCATGATGTCGGGCATGCCCGCTTTCGCAATGGGCTGGTCGGAGCCGTGATACTTGGAGCGAAGGGCTCCCTCCTTGGGATAGGAACTCACCCCCAGCAAGGCCAACTCGGAGTCCACGGAGGCTTCATCGTGACCCTTGAAGGGCTGCTTCTCGCGGTCGGGATGCGGCTTGCCGTCGGCCCGTGGGCTCTGGCGGATCTTGAGCGGCACCCCGCGCATGGTCACCAGTACACGGATGCGGTTGCGAACCGGCAGCTCCACGCCCTTGGCATCCCGGCGGCGCTGCCACCAGCCACGGCGATCGAATTCCTGGCGCAGGGGCCCGGCGATTTCCTCGTCATACTGAGCCCGGCTGATCTCGGCGGCCATGGGCATCTCGATGCCGATCAAGTGGTCTTCGGGAATGGCGCGGGCCTCGGCGTAGAATTTCGCAAGCTCGCGGGAGTCCTTGTCCGCCGAATTGTAGAGAATGGCGACACTCTCAGGAGCGATGGGCGCGGGTGCCGAGGTGGCCAAATGAGCCAGGGCCATCATCAGCCATGGAATTGCCAGCCAGCCCTTGAAACGCATGGCAGGTAGATTGGCGGCTTACGGGATGGGGCGCAAGAAAAGGGATCGACTGGTTTAAAGACAACTGTAGGGGCGGTCTGTGACCGCCCATGAACATCAAATGGGCGCTCATAGAGGGTCGACGGTCATCCGCCTACGCCAAGCTACGGCGCGACAAGGACAAGTAGACCGCCGCTACAGCTCAAGTTTCAGGCCGTCATGGGCCACGCCAACCCCCTTGGGCAGCGAGCTCTCCAGCTTGGCATGATCGTTCTCGTGGCCGAGGTGGGTCAGCCAGGCCTGTTGGGGCTTGAGCTCCCCGATGAGTTCCAAGGCGTCCTCGGTCGAAAAGTGGGTCGGATGCTCGCTGGACCTCAGGGCATCGATGACCAGCACCTCGATGCCACGCATCCGCTCCAGGGTGGGTTCGGGGATGCGCTTGACGTCCGGAATGTAGGCGATGGTCTTCATGCCGGGGGACTCAAAGCGAAAGCCGATCACCGTGACCGTGCCATGCTCGACCGGCAGCGGGATGATCTTCAGCTCCCCCACTTCAAAGGGCCCCTCGATCAGGCGCGCCTCGGGCCGGACATAGCCCTTGTATTTGTTTTCGTTGGAAAAGGCCCATTGAAACATGCGCTCAAGGGCAGCGAGGGTATCCTTGGAGCCATACAGGGGCAGCGGATTTTCCCGCCGCCAGCAGAAGGCCCGCAGTTCGTCGAAGCCGACGACGTGATCGACATGCTCGTGGGTGTAGAGCACGGCATCGAGTTTGCGCAGGCCCTCGCGCAGGGCCTGCTCGTGCAGGTCGGGCCCGGTATCGATGAGTAGGGTCTGCTCCCCCAGGCGCAGCACGGCGGAGGAGCGCATGCGCTTGTTGCAGGGATCCTTGGAGCTGCAGACCTCGCAGCTGCAGCCGATCACCGGCACCCCGACCGAGGTCCCCGTGCCAAGAAAAGTGAATGATCCATGCGCCGCCATTGATTCCGGGCGCGAGCCTTGCATAATGCCGCCACTCCCGCAATCCGCATGCTGACCCTTCTCAAGATCCGCAATCTCGCCCTCGTCGATGAACTCGTCTGGGAACTCGGTCCCGGCCTGGTCGGCGTGACCGGTGAAACCGGTGCCGGCAAATCGGTGATCGTCGGTGCGCTCAAGCTGGTGCTCGGCGAACGCGCCGACAAGTCGCTGATCCGCACCGGGGAGGATCAATGCAGCGTGGAAGCCGTGTTCGAGCTCGGTCACCCGGACGCCATCAGCGCCATCCTTGAGGAAGGCGGGCTCGATCCCATCGACGACAATCAACTCATCATCCGCCGCAGCATCGGCCAGAGCACCAACCGCCAGTTCGTCAACGATTCACCGGTCACCCTCAACCTGCTCAAGCGCATCGGTGAGCATCTGGTCGACCTCCACGGCCCCCACGACCACCAATCCCTGCTCTCCACCGAGCGCCAACTGGCCATGCTCGACGCCTACGCCGATGCTGCGGATGCCAGTAATGCCTACCGCAAGGCGCACCGCGAGTGGCGCGTCAAACAGAGCGCCTACGACGAACTGCGCGACGCCGAGGCCGCCAGTGACCAGGAACTGGAGCTGCTGCGCCA
>JAWVYP010000063.1:0-11771 GCA_033722655.1 Akkermansiaceae bacterium
CCGCTACAGGAGGAAGCTAACTCAATACCCAATCAACCAAAGAATCGGCTGCGGCCAGAAGCCCAGCACGATGGTGGCCACGGTCAGCACGCTGATGCAGATGCTGCTGATCACCGGCACTTTGATCACGGCGGCATCCTGGGGCTCGAGGACCCACATGGCGCGGATCACTTTGAAATAGTAGTAGAAGCCGGCAGCGGCACCGATGAATGCCATGCCGATGGCGAGCCAGAGTTTGGCGTCGATGGCGATGGAGAACGCCAGGAACTTGCCGACGAAGCCGGCGGTCAGCGGAACGCCGGCCATGGAGGCCATGAGCACGGTCAGTGCGAGGGCGAGGCGTGGGTTGGTCTTGCCGAGGCCGTCAAAGTGGCTGATCTCCTCGCCGTCGCGCTGAATGCGCACCTGCGCCATCACGAAGAAGGCGCCGAGGGTCATGATGAGGTAGGTGGCGAGGTAGAAGGAGACGACTTGATTCGAGTTGAGCGTGTCGGCTTGCGAACCTGTTTTGCCAGCACTGAGGGCCAGCAGGAGGAAGCCGGCGTGGGCGATGGAGGAGTAGGCGAGCAGTCGCTTGAAGTTCGATTGGGCAATCGCACCCAGGTTGCCGTAGATCAGAGTGGCGGCGGTAAGGAGGAAGAGGATGAAGAGCACCGGAGCGCTGGTGATGCTGGTTGCCAGCATGGGGTCGAGGAAGCGGATCAGCAGGATGAAGCCTGCGGCCTTGGAGGCGACGGAAAGGAAGGCCGTGGTTGGGGTCGGGGCACCTTGGTAGACGTCCGGAATCCAGATCTGCATGGGGACCGCGCCAACCTTGAAGGCGAGGCCGATGAGGACAAGGGCGATGCCAAAGAGCAGGGGAGTGGTCGATTCCACGGCGGGAATCGCGGTGGCCAGCTGCTCGAAGCTCAAGGTGTGGGTCGTGCCATAGATCCAAGCGATGCCATACACCAGGAAGCCGGTGCTCAGCGCTCCAAGAATGAGGTATTTCACCCCGGCCTCGACCGAACCCAGGTTGCGGCGCATGAAGGCGACCATGACGTAGAAGGTGATGGTGACCAGCTCGAGGGCGACGAAGGCTCCTGCGAGATCCTTGGCCGAAGCCAGCCACATCATGCCCGCGCAGGCAAAGATGGGCAGCGAGTAATACTCACCGGTGCCGTTTTCGCTGTCGGGGAAATCGGTGAAGCGCGAGAGGATGGCGCGGTAATCGACGCTCATCAGCAGCACCAGGATGGTCGTCACCATGGCAAAGCCCTTGTAGAAGACCGCCATCTGATCGTGCTGGTAGAAGTTCCAAAGTGGCCAGTCCGCGTTGTTGCCGTCTGGGCCCGTGGCGATGGGTAGCAGACCGAGGATCACCAGCAGGCCCGCCGAACCCGCCAGGCCGAGCCAGGCTTTGCCCTTGGTCGGAATGAAGGCCTCCGCGAGCAGGAGGACAATCCCGAGCGTCACGGTCAAAGCTTCTAAATAATACGCAGGCATGGAAATATGAGTCGTATAGGTCCTATTCGTCCTATTTCAGCAGGTTGAGCAAAAGGTTGGGGTAAAGGCCGACGGCGAACAGCACTACAGTCAGCAGCAGTACTGGCAGGCGCTCCATCAGCGTCAGGTCCTTGGCGGACGCGGTGCGGGAGATGGCCGGGCCCTGGAAGATGTTGCGGTAGGCACGCAGCATGTAGATGGCCGAGATCACCACGCCCCAGATGGCGAGAATGCAGGCGATTTGAACCGGACCGAGACCCTGGTCCGGCTTGTAGCCCTGGAAGGCGGAGAGGAAGACCATGACTTCACCGGCGAAGTTGGCGAGGCCGGGAAGGCCGATCGAAGCCATGGCTGCGATGCCGAAGAGGAAGGCGAGTTTGGGGGTGGCCTTGGCCAGGCCACCGAGTTCCTCGAGGTCGAGGGTTCCGGTGCTGTGCTCGACCTTGTCGGCGAGCGCAAACAGCAGGGCAATGCAGATCCCGTGGGCGAACATCAAGAGAATCGCGGCGGGCTCGGCCAGGGTGTTGCCGGGGAAGGCCACCAGGGCAGCGATGGCCAGAAAGATGTAGCCCATGTGCATCACCGAGGAATTGCCGAGCAGCGAATCGAGTCGGCGCTGGGAGATGGTCACATAGCCGACCCAGAGGATGTTGCCGAGCAGCAGCACCAGCAGCGGAGTCAACCAAGCCTGCATGCCATCGGGAACCATGGGCAGAGCGATGCGCAGCAGGCCGTAGAGACCGAACTTCTTGAGCACGCCGGCGTGGAGCATGGCCACGGGAGCGGGAGCGCTGGCGTAGGCCGGAGCGGCCCAGGAGTGGAAGGGGAAGAGTGAGACCAGGGTGCCGAAGCCGATGATAAGGAGAGCGGCGATGCTCTTCTGGGTTGCTGCATCAATGGCGAGTTTGCCGCTTTCAACCATGGCGATCATGCTGGGCATGTCCATGGTGCCGGCGAGGTTGGCGAGCCAGATCAGACCGGCGAGCAGAATGATGGAGCCAAAGCCGAGGTAGACGGTGATCTTCCAGGCGATGGCCTTGCGCTCGCCGCGACCGAGCAGGGCGATCATCAGGAAGGTCGGGATCAGCGCCAGTTCGTGGAAAGCAAAGAAGAAGAAGAGGTCGGTGGTGGCAAACGCGCCCAGAGCGCCCGCCGAGATGAGCAGCGAGGAGCCATAGTAGAGAACTTCACGACCCGCAGGGGCCTTGCCGGTGAGCACGGCGGCGAGGGTGACGATGACGGTCAGAAGGACGAGCACCACGCTCATGCCATCCACCCCGAAGGCGAGGTTGATCTCGGGCTTGGAGAGTACTTCCACGCCGTAGTTCAGGCAGGTGCAATCGCGCATTACTGCGGCGTAGATGCCGAGTGCCAGGTTGATGCCGGCGGCAAGAATCGCCGTCTTGCGGGCAGGGGCCCCCAACAAGATCGCAATGAATGCGATCAGGGGCAGGAAGACGATGAGGGCGAGCATGGGTTGGAAATTAGGAAATTAGGAAATTGGGGGCGCCGGGTATTGGGTCAATAAAACACCGTGAAGTAGACGACAAGGATCACACCAAGGCCGACGGCGAAGGCGTAGGCCTGGAGTTTGCCGGACTGGATGGCGCGGCAGAGATTGCCGACACTGGCCGCACCGCGGCTGAGGCCGCCCACCAGTAGGCCATTGATGATGAGTTCGTCAAAGAAGTGGGTGATGGCGGCCACGGCATTGTTGAAGGTCGGCACCAGATACTTGTCGTAGAAGCGATCGACGTAGAAGCGCTCGCGCAGCAGCGGAATATCGAGGGGATCCTTGTCCTTGCCCTTGTAGAGAATGAAGGCGGCGCTCACCCCGATTGCCAGGGCGGCGATGGAGATGAAGAAGAGGGGGTTGAGGTGGAACTCGCCGGCATGGGCAGGAGTGGCGGGGGAAAGCTGGTTGAAGAAGCCGTAGCCCGCAATCAAGGCCAGCACAGCCAGGATGGCGAGCGGCACCCACATCAGCGGACCGACCTCCTTGGCGTGATCGGCGTCCTTGGTCCTGGCTTTGCCGAAGAAGGCGACCAGCACCAGACGCGTCATGTAGAAGGCGGTCAAAACGGCGACAAAAGCGGCGATCCAGAACAGAAAGGG
The DNA here is from genome assembly GCA_033722655.1 of Akkermansiaceae bacterium. Classification (GTDB taxonomy): domain Bacteria; phylum Verrucomicrobiota; class Verrucomicrobiia; order Verrucomicrobiales; family Akkermansiaceae; genus Luteolibacter. The sequence goes on from JAWVYP010000063.1 coordinate 3,601, forward strand.
ACTCTTGGATTTGGCTGCGTGGAGAACGAGTTCTTTGGAGAAGAAGCCGGAGGTGAAAGGCACCGCAATCAGTGCGGCATAGCCCAGTAGGAAGGTGCTGCCGGTGATGGGCATCTTCTTGAACAGACCGCCCATCTTCCAGATGTTTTGCTGGTGGTGGCAGGCGTAGATGACGGCACCCGAACCAAGGAAGAGCAGGGCCTTGAACCAGGCGTGGGTGAAGAGGTGGAACATCCCGGCCGCACTGTCGACGAGGCCCACGGCCATCACCATGTAGCCGAGTTGCGAGAGGGTGGAGTAGGCGAGGATCTTCTTGATGTCGTCCTGTTGGACGGCCATCAGCGCGGCGACCAGGGCAGTGAAGCCGCCGACCCAGGCGATCACGTCACTGGCGAGCAGGCCTTCGAAGAGTTCCGCACCAATCGAGAGGTGCAGGCGGGCCAGCATGTAGACGCCGGCGGCCACCATGGTCGCGGCGTGGATGAGGGCGGAAACGGGGGTCGGGCCTTCCATCGCGTCGGGCAGCCAGACGTGGAGGGGAACCTGGGCCGACTTGCCGACCGCACCGCAGAAGATACAAAGCACCGCAGCCGAGAGCAGGCCGGTGAATGCCTCCGGATGGAGGGCGCCAGCGCCCTTGAAGATGCCCTCCTGCATGTCGCTGAAGACCAGGGTGCCGCCAAGGCCCCACAGCAGGAGAATGCCGATCAGGAAACCGAAGTCGCCGACGCGGTTGCAGAGGAAGGCCTTCTTGGCGGCGTTGGCCGCGCTGTCCTTCTGATACCAGTGACCGATCAGCAGGTAGGAGCTGACACCGACCAACTCCCAGAAGATGAAGGTCATGATGAAGTTGTTGGCGAGCACGATGCCCGTCATCGAGAACATGAAGAGGGACAGGCCGGTGAAGTAGCGCGCCTTGGCCTCGTCGTCCTTCATGTAGGCCAGCGAGAAGATGTGGACCAAGGTGCCGATGCCGGTGACCACTAGCATCATGCCGGTGGAGAGGGTATCGAGAGTGATCCCGATGGTGAGGTGGAAGTCACCAACGCTCGCCCATTCGATGGGCTTGGGAGAGTCTCCCTTGCCGAGCAGCAGGATGGAGATCACCAAAGTCGCCAGGGCAGAAGCCGTGGAGACGTAGGGCACCAGCGAATGCCTGCGCAATACCAACTGGTTGAGCGCAGCGGCCACCAGAGGCAGGAAGAGAAGGATCCAGGCGAGGTTCATTTCAGGTCAGCCTTTGAGTGTGGTGAGCTTGTCGGTGTGGACGGTTTGGCGGGCGCGGTAGAGAGCGACGATGATGGCCAATCCGACAGCGACTTCGGCCGCAGCCACGGCGATTACGAAGAACACCATGATCTGGCCGTTGTAGTCGGGCAGGCCGTTGGCGGTGGGTTGGAAGCGCGAGAAGGCGATCAGACTCAGGTTGGCGGCACTCAGCATCAGCTCCAGGCACATGAAGATGATGATGATGTTGCGGCGCAACACCACTCCAGCCAGGCCAATGGCGAACAGCAGGCCGGAAACCAGGAGGTAGTCGTTGAGGGAAGCCATGGAGGGTTGAATATTGCAGATTGATTATTGAATATTGGCTTCGTCCGATTTTTGCGATGGGTTGCCCTTTTTGGAGAGGGCGACGACACCGATGGTGGCGACCAACAGGAGCACGCCGAGAATCTGGAGCGGCAGGTTGTATTGGGTGAACAGCGTGTGGCCGATGAGGTGGACGTCGGGCAGGCTGCTGGCCTCCAGCGACTTGGCGATTGCACTGTCCTTGGGGAAGTCGGCAGCGGCCTTGCTCAGGGTTTCCTGATCGAGAGGGACCTCCGAGAGCTTTTTGTCGGGGTTGGCGCCCAGCACTCCAATGAGCTGGATCACAAAGGCGACCACCAGGCTCATGCCTGCCGCGATGCCGGCCAGTGAGCGGCTTGAGCTACTTTCTTCCTTGAGGTCGAGCAGCATGATGATGAACAGGAAAAGCACCATGATCGCGCCGGTGTAGACCAGGATCTGGATGATCCCGACGAAAAAGGCGCTGAGTCCCACAAACAGACCCGCGAGGCCAACAAAGCAGGCCACCACCGACATCGCACTCGATACCGGGTTGCGCAAACAGATCACGGCCGTGCCCCCGAAGAGCACCAGGGTGGCAAACAACCAGAAGAGTGGGGTGGGCATGGGCTTGTGAAAGTGGGTGGGCTATGCGGAACGGGCGACTATTTCAACTCATTCCACTTGTTGACGAGTCCGACGCGCTTGCCGCCGATCTCGTAGAGCTTTTTCTTGTCGTGGACCATGTCCTCGCGGCTGTAGCCGGTGATGAGGTAGTCCTTGCGCAGATAGATGGCCTGCTCGGGGCAGACTTCCTCGCACATGCCGCAGTAGATGCAGCGGATCATGTCGATGTCGAATTCCTTGGGTCGCTTCTCAACCTTGCTCCAGCGCTCTCCCTCGGGGATCTCTTCGGGCACGATGCGGATGGCCTTGGGCGGGCAGATGAATTCGCAGAGTTGGCAGGAGACGCAGCGCTCGCGATCCTGCTCGTCGGTGACCAGGGCGGGGGCGCCGCGGTAGTAATCGGGCAGCTGGTCATCCCAGGTCTGCTCGGGGAACTGCATGGTCACGCCGGTGCCCGAGGACTTGAGGGTGCCGGCGCCTTGTGACTTGCCGAGAATGGACTTGATCGCATGGCGCATGGTCAAAAAGAAGCCCTTGATCAAGGCGCCGAGATAGATCTTCTCGCCGAACTTGAGCTTGGGGCGTTGGACTTTGATGACTGCCATCAGGAAAAGGGGTGGGGAATTTTTGGTTCAGGCTTTGAGGGGCTTGGCGGGTTCCTCGGAAACTTTGGCGACCCAGATGATGGCTGCGGTGCAGGCAATCAGGACGACGGCTCCGATGGAAATGATCAAGGCACCCAGTTGGGGAGCGGCGATGATCAAGGCGGCGATGAAAACGTTGATGAGGGCGGCTTCGAAGAAGACCACCCAACCGAGTTTCATGAGTTGGTCGTAGCGGAAGCGCGGTACGGTCCAGCGGACCAAGATGAAGAAAAGAATGAAGGCCAGCAGCTTGCCGCCGAAGGCAAACATGTGAAGGAGGCCACCGAGGCCGAAGCCGAAGAGGCTGAACTCTGCAACCTTGGCATCCAGGCCGAAGCCGATGGACCAGCCACCGAGGAAGAGAGTCACGATCAGGGCCGAACCGATGACCATGGCGGCGTATTCACCCATGAAGAAGAGAGCAAACTTCATCGAGGAATATTCGGTGTGGTAGCCGCCAACGAGTTCGGTTTCGCATTCGGGAAGGTCGAAGGGCATGCGGTTGGTCTCGGCAAAGATGGAGACGGTGAAGATGACAAAGGCAATGGCGGCCGGGATGGCGAACAGCCATGCGGTGAAGTCACCGCCATTGTTCCAGGGAGCGGAGTCACCCCAGAGAGGGAGCAATAACCAGCCATTTGCGGCTTGTTCGGCAACGATGGCGCTGAGGTTGAGTTCACCGTAATAGAGCAGCACCGGGATGATGGAGAGGCCCAGAGCGATCTCGTACGAGATCATTTGTGCGGTGGAGCGCACGCCACCCACCAGCGGGTATTTGGAGTTGGAGGACCACCCGGCGAGCGTGATGCCGTAGACACTCAGCGAGGCCACCGCGAAGACGAAGAGTGGGCCGACGTTGATGTCGGCAATGACCAGACTCTCGGTGTGGCCGAAGATGGTGATGTCCGAACCGAAGGGCACCACGCAAACGGTGATCAGAGCGGGCACCACGGTCAGGGCGGGGGCCATCCAGTAGAAGACCTTGCGCACGTGATTGGGAGTGAAGTCTTCCTTGAGTAGTAGCTTGATGCCGTCGGCCATGGGTTGGACCAAGCCGAAGAAGTGGAAGTCTTTCTTGAAGCCGAGCAGAGTCAGCGGAATGCCGACGCGGTTGGGGCCCACGCGGTCCTGGATGACCGCCGAGAAGCGGCGCTCGAAATACACCGACACGGGCACCAAGGGCAGCAGCACCATGAAGGTCAGGATGACGACCTTGGCGAGGATGATGATGAATGGGAGCAGGACTTCCAGCATGGGAGTGTCTGAGAGGAATTAGCCCACGATCTTGCCGGCAGCTTTGGCGGCGCGTTCGTTTTCGAGCAGGAGAATCTTGTGATCGGTCTCGGTAACCTGGGTGCCCTGGTCGCCGATTTTGGAGAGGGTGAGCCCGCTGAAGGCATCGACCTCGGCGGCCATGGCCTTGAAGATGTCTTCAATGTGGTGGGGGAAATCTTCGCTGCCGGGTTGGGTGTCCTCGATGCCGGCCATCAGATCGCGCAGGAGTTCCCAGTCGTCACAGGCTTGGCCCTGGAGTTCCACCGCGCGGTTGAGGCGCTGCAGGCGACCGCAGAGGTTGACCATGGAGCCGCGCTTCTCGGCGAAGGTGGCGGTGGGCAATACAACGTGGGCGGCAAGCGCGGTCGGGTTGGTGCTGTGATGGGCCTGGACCAGCAGTTCGAGCTTGTCGAGGTCGTCCTTCTGGAAACCGGCGTCGCTGATGAGGTCTTCCCCGAAGACCAGCAGTGCTTTGAGCTTGCCGTCCTTCACCGCTTTTTGGACAGCCTCGAGTTTGGCGTAGGGATCCTCGACGCCGAGCACCAACTTGGCACCGGTGGTGTTGGGATTGCGGTCGGCGGCGATCAGCAGCTTGTCGGCTTCGCCTTCGCGGGGGACGAGCGCGATTTGTTCGGTGCCGATGGATTTTGAAAGTTCGCGAGTGAGGAAGAGCTCCTCGTTGGTCATCCGGCCAGAGGCAATGATGGCGACTTCGCTCCCATCCAGGTCCTTGAGTTTGGAAGTGACCGCCTCCAGAGATTCCTGCCAGCTGGCGGGGCGGTGCCGGGCACCTTCCTTGATCAGCGGCTCGGTGAGGCGGGTCTCCGCGTCGATGTAGTGAAAGTTGAGGCGATGGGAGTCCGGCATCCAGGTCGAGTTGACCTCGTCGTTCTGGCGCGGGGTGATGCGGTGGATCTGGTTGCCGCGCGTCCAGATGATGATGTTGGTGCCGGTGCCGCAGTTGACGTCAATGCTCGGGGTCTCCTTGAGGAACCAGACGCGCATCTGGAAGCGGAAGTCGTTGCTGGTGAGCGCGCCCACCGGGCAGATGTCCGCGGTGTTGAGCGAATAATTGGAATCCAGCAGGCGGCCTGGGTGAACGGTGAGAGTGGTGTGGGTGCCGCGCTGGGTGAAGCCGAGGACCGGATCGTCGGCGACTTCGTCCATGAAGCGGATGCAGCGGCTGCACATGATGCAGCGCTCGTCGTCGAGGCGGATGCGCGGGCCGATGTCGACGTTTTTGGGCTTCTTGACCTTCATGTCGACGAAGCGCGACTCGCCACGGCCGTGTTCCACCGAATGCTCCTGCAGGCGGCACTCACCGGCCTGGTCGCAGATCGGGCAATCCAGCGGATGGTTGATGAGCAGGAACTCCATCACACCCTCGCGGCATTTCTCGACCAGCTCGCCGCTGGTCTTGATGCCCATGTTTTCGGTCACCGTGTTCGCGCAGGCGATCACCGGGCGCGGCATCCAGCCGATGGGCTGATAGCCGTCCTCATCGACTTCGGGTTCCACGCCGGGTGTCGGGCGTGGCGGCATGCCCATTTGCACCAGGCACATGCGACAGTTGCCCGGCGAGCTGAGCTTGGGATGGTAGCAGTAATGGGGCACCTCCTGACCGACTTGCCGGCAGGCTTCGATCATGCGGGTTCCCTTGGGAAATTGGTGCCATTCGCCATCAATCTGGACGTTCACTAGCCCTTCTTCAGCCGCCTTTTCGCGGGGCAATTTGGCAGTCGCGGAGGGGGAGTCGCTCATGGCTCGAGGAGATGGCCGGGCGGGGTGCCCGGCGGAACGGCGGGACTATGTCGGCGCTGGCGAGGCCCCGCAAGTGCGCATTCACCAAAAATCGGGTTTTTTGGAGGTCGCCAGAGAGCGTTTGCAGCAGGATTCGATTGCCAGTGGCTGGATACTGGTTATGTTGCGCGCCCGGCCCCGGAAAGGGGCTCTTTCCACCATGAATTCACCCCATGTAGCCATCGTGGGAGCCACCGGTGCCGTTGGCGTCGAGATGCTCCAATGTCTGGAACAGCGCAACTTCCCGCTGGGCAAGCTCAAGCTGCTCGCCTCCGCGCGCTCCGCCGGCAAACCCGTTACTTTCAAGGGGCAGACCGTAGTCGTCGAGGAACTCACCCACGATTCCTTCGAGGGCGTGGATATTGCGCTTTTCAGCGCTGGAGGCGGCATTTCCAAGGAATTCGCCCCTTCGGCCGCCGAGGCCGGAGCCGTGGTCATCGACAATTCCTCGGCCTTCCGCATGGACGAGGGCGTGCCGCTGGTGGTGCCCGAAATCAACGCCGAGGCGGCCAAGAATCGACCCAAGGGCATCATTGCCAACCCCAACTGCACGACCATCGTCTCGCTGATGGCACTCTCCCCCCTGCATGAGCGCTTCGGCCTCAAGTCCATCATCGCCTCTACCTACCAGGCCGTGTCCGGCTCGGGGGCCCAGGGCATCGCCGAGTTGGAAGAGCAAATGAAGGCCCTGGCCAATGACCAGCCCTTCACGCCGCGCGTCTACCCGCGCCAGATTGCCTACAACGTCATTCCTCAGGTCGATGCCTTTACTGACAACGGCTACACCAAGGAGGAGATGAAGATGTTCAACGAGGGCCGCAAGATCATGGGCCTGCCCGAGCTCAAGGTGTCCTGCACCTGCGTGCGCGTGCCGGTCATGCGTTCGCACTCCGTGTCCATCACCGCCGAGTTCGAGAGGCCCGTCGATGTCGAGGCCGCCCGCGCCAGCTACGAGGGCAAGCCTGGGGTCGCCGCCTGCGACGATCCCGAGAACATGGAATTCCCCGTGCCACTCGACACCACCGGCAAGGACGACTGCCTCGTCGGTCGCATCCGCAAGAACACCGTTCTCGACAACGCGCTGGACCTGTGGGTCGTCGGCGACCAGGTCCGCAAGGGCGCGGCCCTCAATGCCGTGCAGATTGCCGAACTGCTCTGATTCAGCTGCTTTGACTCAGTTCCCCGCCTCAGGCCATGGACCTCAAGACCTACCTCAAGCAGCAGGCCAAGGCCGTGGACGTGGCCATGAACGGCTACCTACCCAAGGCTAGCCAGCAGCCCAAAAGCATCCACGAGGCCATGCGCTACGTGGTCTTCGCCGGCGGCAAGCGCCTGCGTCCCATCCTTTGCCTCGCGGCAGCCGATGCTTGCGGGGGAGAGGAGCAAGATGCCATGCCCGACGCCTGCGCGCTCGAGTTGATGAACACCTACTCGCTGGTCCACGACGACCTGCCCGCCATGGACGACGATGACCTGCGCCGCGGCCGTCCCACCTGTCACAAAGTTTATGGCGAAGGCATGGCGGTGTTGTGTGGTGACGCGCTACTCACCGAGGCATTCGTGTTGCTCAGTGGCATGGCTCCGACCAAGCGGTATGGCGTATCGGATTACGTGCATGAACTCGCTCTAACAGGAAGTAGCCGCAAGCTGATCGGTGGTCAGGTGCTCGACTTGGAAGGGGAGAAGAAGACGCTCGATAAGCGCGGGCTGGTGAAAATTCACGAAGCAAAGACCGCGGCCCTCCTGATCAGTTCCCTGCGCCTCGGTGCCATGAGCGCCAACGCCACCCCGCGTCAACTCGAGGCGCTCAGTCTCTTCGGCTACAAGCTCGGCCTCGCCTTCCAGGTGATTGATGACATCCTCGATGTCACTCAAAGCACGGAGAAACTCGGTAAAACTGCCGGTAAAGATGCCGCGGTCGACAAGTCCACTTATCCCGCGGTGATCGGCCTTGAGGCCTCGCGCAAGGAGGCCGCCAAGCTCACGGAGCATGCGATGACGGCTTTGGCGCCGCTCGGTAAAAAAAGAAGTGCCCGACTGCGGGAGATCGCGGAGTATCTACTGGACCGAGATTATTAAATCGAACCGCATAGCTAAGGCTCTGTGCTTTGGCTTGCTCGGGGACATGCAATTCTTTGGCGTAGCCAAAGTTGCTTGTCCCCACCGAAGGCCGAATCGGGGCCACAGGATATTGAATAAATGGAGCGCGGGGGTTTGTGAGCCCCCGAAACCCGGGGCGGAAGACCAGCGGGTTGTGGGGGGCGAAAATAACCG
>JAWVYP010000064.1:0-11727 GCA_033722655.1 Akkermansiaceae bacterium
CGTTTCTTCGCCATCTGGCGGGGTTTTTCGAAGAAGGTTTCGGTCGCAACCGCGAAGAACTCGGCCGGGTTGGTGGCGGCGTATTCGTCCAGGATGTCCTTCTGGCCTCGGTTGAGCTTGGCAGTAAAGTCGGCGTAGTTGACGCGGAAGATCCAGGCCCATGACTTGTAGGCCTCAGCACTTGGCTGGGGCGGTGCGCCGTCGGTGGGGCCGTCCTCGTGGTCGAGCTGATGGCTGAATTCGTGGAAGGTGACGTTGCGGGCGTCGTAGATGTTGCGCGCCCCATGGGCGACGGCGTCCCAGGCCATGATGACCGTACCGTTGTCCCAGGATTCGCCGAGCAGGGCGCGCCCGCCTTCGGTGACGATTCCCATGTGGTCGGTGACGGGCAGAGGCGAGACGAAGGCGCTGGGATAGAGGTAGACGTTCTTGAGTTTGGGATAGGGCTCCCCTTCCCGGTGTAGGACGAGCATGCAGGCCTGGGCGGCGACGGTGATGACCATCTCCTCGGTGAGCTCGAGCTCGTTGCAGCCCTCGAAGCGGGTGGATTCGACGAAGCGCGCGATCTGGACGTGGAGTTTTTTGCGCAGGTCCTCGGGCAGGCGGCTGTAGAGCGGGACGTTCTGGATGAGGAAGTCACACCATTCGGTCTTGAAGACGGCTTCGACCTTTTTCTCTTCTTCTGCTTTCGCGAAGAGCTGCTTGAGGGTGTTCCAGAGCACCTGAGGAGGCTAAGTGCTGTCCCGCTGTTTTGGCGATGGGAATGTGGGAGGTTTGCGGCGCTCTGCGAGCGCCGTTGGAATTGGTCGACGGTCATAGACCGCCGCTACAGACTGACGCGGGCGCGCCTTGGCCCCCTGGAGCCCCGCTTTGCAATGATTTTACAGACGACCTCAGCGGCTGGGGGAATCTCTCGTCAGTTCAATTCTTGAATGACGGAAAACGGGTCTGCTGCACTCTCCCGGCGATCGCAGGGCCAAACTTGTTGCAAAATTCAAATTTTTGCCGGTGGGATTCGCCATCGAATCGACCCGCAGAGTAACAGCATCGATCGCTTATGAACTCGCCAGATTTGGGGAGTTCGTGTCGGATTACGGGCTGAATGACCCATGGCGGATGAACAAAATGGCGACCCTTGGACACCAACCATCCGCATTTCCTGAAATCCATGCAAACCCGATTCCTGCGCTCCACCCACCGTCGGATTGTGACCATAAAGGCAGTGTGCCGGTCATTCATCCTCGGCACGCTGACTTTCGCCTTGGCCTCTTTCCATGCCAGTGCCGCGCCCCAGATCGATGCCGTTTATGTGGCTCAAACCCACATGCATAAAACGGATCACCCCTACTTCAGATTGGTGGCCCAGCGAGATGCGCACATCAAGGTCCACGTGGTCGATCCCGCGATGAGCGCCGCCCCCGAGGTGAAGGCCACCCTCAACCTGAACGGCAAGCTCACCGAAATTCCCCTCACCGGTCCGGCCACGCTGCCCGCCAGCATTCCGGACGGACCGGGTGTGGTCGAACACACGGCCAGCAATTCGTTTACCGGAACCATCCCTGCCGCTCTCGTTCAGAGGGGGCTCACGCTCTCGGTGACTGCGGGCAGTGCGAGCACCGATCTCGGCGTCCTCAATGTCGGAGCTCCGACCAAGGTCATCATGACCATGCTCGATGTGCACTACTTCACCCAAACCACCGGAGATTATCCGGACGGCTGGCAGCAGGAACTGGAATCCAAATGGCCGGTCGCCGATCTGGAAGTGCGCCGAACCCGCGACATTGTCTTTCCCGAGTTGGTCATCCCACCTCGTGGAGACGTCGGGGCGCCTGCCGCCCGCGTGAAGTCCAAAGCCGACTATACAGCGCAAACCGGACTGAATTTCGATGGCGAACAGGCCGCCGCCCTCCAATGGAACAGAGCGCTGAAGCGGGCCGCAGGCAGAAACGGCAGGGTGAGCCTCTACTACACCAACATCTACGGCGTGGGAGCAGGTGGACAGGCCGGTGGCTTTGCCGGCGTCGGCAACGGCAAAAGTGCGGGCATCCTGCACCATGAACTCGGGCACGCGCTTTCACTGCCGCACTGGGGTGGCGTTGCCTCTTATCCCTATCAGGGAGAAATGTATGGCATTCAGGCACCCAAGAGCGTGGACAACCCTCACGCCGGTCCGACCTGGGCCTTTGACCCGCCGACCCAAACCTACATCACCTGCATCCTTCAAGAGGGCAATGCCCGCAATGATCCGCCCGGCACCTACAAGGTCGACCCCATGTGGGGCGGCGGCACGGGTCATCAGGAGGCCCCCTTCATCTACAACCACTTCTCGGATTACTCGGTCTACAAGATGCGCGACTACTTGGAGCAGCATGTGGTGATCTGGAATGAATCGCTGGGTGAATGGGCGCGCTGGAATGACACCGACGCGGACTACACCACGGTGATGAGCAACAACGGTGTGGAGTACCCCGTGCAGCGCGACGTGGAAGTCATCAGTGTGCTGGCAGCGGTGTCGGGAGCCAAACCGGATGTCTGCATGCTTTATCCGCCAATCGGCCCCTACACCACCGGGCTGATCCGACTCTTCGATCCACGGATCGAGGCGGATCGCATCGATGCCCAAGCCATCTACGCACCCACCCATGGCTGCGACGTGAGCGTTCGTTTGATCCAGGGAGGTGTAGAGAAGATCTACATGCTGCCAGCTTCATGGCGGCCCGAGCTGGACCCGCTCTCCGGCAGCAGTTTCGAGACCCAGGCCATCAACCTGCCCGCTTCCGACGGCCCGGTGACCTTCATGGAATTGCTGCTGACCCCGGATGCCGAGATCAACGGCCTGCCGGAAGACCCTGAGGTGCTCTACACTTGGTCACCTCCCCTTCCCAACCCCGCGAGTTTTGCCGAAGCCCCGGCGCAAAGCGGACCTGGCTCCATCAGCATGACCGCCACCACCGGCACGCTGCCCGCTGACCTTGAGGGCCCGATTGAATACCTGTTTACCGAAACCACCGGCAACCCCGGTGGCGACTCCAGCGGATGGCAGACCAGTTCGAGCTATACCGATGACGGTCTCATCCCCGGTGTGCTCTATCGCTACACCGTCACCATGCGCGCCAATTCGCGCACGGGTGCCCCCTCGAAGCCCGCATGCGCCGCCCACACCGGCACCACCGAAACGACTCCACCCACTCTCGCCGCTTCCGACATCGTGGATGATCGGGATGGAGCGGAGATCATCGCCTCCAACACCATCACCTACCTCGTGTCATTCAGTGAGATGATGGACGTCACCAGCATCAGCGCCGCTGACTTCAGCAATGCCGGCACCGCGCCCATCAACATCCTCAGTGCCAAACTGGTGTGTCCCCTCTCCATCGTAGAGGTTGTGGTCAGACCCACCGGCTCGGGCACCCTGCGCCTTCGGATCCATGCCGGAGCCGAGCTGCTGGACCTGGCAGGCAACGCCCTGAACACCGACTCCGCCATCGTCGACGACACCAGCATCCATGTCACCGTGGACACCACGCCGCCCACACTGGCCGCCACCGACATCGTCGACAGCGTGAGTGGAGCCCCCATCTTGGAATATCAATCCGTCGACTACACCCTGACCTTCAGCGAGCCGCTCGATCCGGCAACGGTCAGCGCGCAGGATTTTGAGAACGCTGGCACCAGCCCCGTCCTGATCACCAATGTCAGCGTGAACGAGGAACGGATCACTCTCAGCGTGACACCCGATTACCCAGGCGCCGGAGGCACCCTGCAACTGCAGGTCAAGGCAGGGGCGTTGATCACCGACGTCTACGCCAACGCAATGGAGACCACCACACCCGTCGCCGACAACACCGTGATCACGGTGAACGCGGAAGACACCCCGCCTGTGATCAGCGCCATCGAGAGTCCGGTGGCCGCCAATTCGATTCATGGCCTGCCCACCATTCCCTACCGCATCACCATCGAGGATGCGTTCATCGATGAATCCACCATCACCGCGGACATCTTCAGCAATGTCGGCAGCGCCACCGTAAACATCAGCAACCTGAGCAAGATCTCGGAGGAGTCAGCCGCTTCCGTGTACCGCATCGAGCTCACTCCGACCTCCGCCGGCACCGTGCAACTGGCGATTGCCGGCACGATTGCAGACATCTTTGGCAATCTGGCGGCTCCGGTCATGGATGATGCGGTTTACAGTCTGAGCGCGGTTCCGGATGGAAATCGCGAAACCATTCAGATCGTCCAATTTGTGGAAGGCGTGGGAGCGGGAGGCTCCGGAGACAAAACACTGCTCACCAACTTCGATGCCAGTGCCGGCGACAAGTTGGTGGTGGTCGTCGGCGGTGAACATGGATTCTCCGGCAACATTGGCGGGGCCTTCTACTCCATGACCTACGGCGGCCAAGCCATGACCCTTGCGGTTCAGGAAGAAGCAGGTGTTCCGACCGCAGCCATCTTCTATCTCGACCATCCGGGAGCAGCCGGTGATTTGGTGGTCAATCAGGACAACCACAATGGAACGGAGTTTGCCGTCTATGTTCTGACCGGCACCCGCGAGGGCATCGGCATCACCGCCAAGTCCACCACCAACCGGGTCGACCTGATCACGGCCACCTCCGGCGCGCGGGTGATTGCCGGGGTGCTCAATGCGGGGCCCGAACCCAACGGCGGCAATAACGCGCCCGACATGTCGGCCGACCCCCCTTTGATTGAGGACACTCAAACCCATCTGTATTCGGGCAGTGCTTGGACCTCCCTCTCTTCAGCCAGCAACAATATCGCCACTCCCTCCGCCGTGGCTTGTTCTTTCTCCGGCTCCAGCAGCGCTTACCTGATGGCAACGGTTGCTGTCGAAATCGAGGCCGCCTTCTCAGGTCCGTCCTATCTGGCTTGGACTCAGGGAACCTTCACCGGAAGCTTGGACAAGCCCGATCCCGGGGCCGACTTCGATGGAGGCGGCCTCGCCAACACCCTCGAATGGGTGCTGGGCGGCGACCCCACGGACTCAGGCGACGACGCGGGGCTGATCCCCCTGTTCGACAACACCAGCGACCCGGACTTCCTGATCTTCACTTACTTCGTTCGCAACGAAGCAGCTGGCGATAGCAAAACCAATATCCAAGTGGAATATGGCAGCACCTTGGGTTCATGGAGCGCAGCCGCGCCAAGCTCGAACATCACCTACACCACAACCCCCGATGGCGGTGGTTCGGGAAGCGACCGTGTGGACGTGAAGTTGAGGCGCACTCTCTCGGTGAATGGAAAGTTGTTTGTGCGTTTGCGGGCGACCATCAACCCGTGAACCATCCATGATTTTGCATCGCAAAAGGTAGGGACGCCTGACCTATTTCGAATCCATCACGATGACGCCCTCGGGGTCGCGGTGGAGTTGGGCGAGGGCTTTTTCGATGCTGGGTTTGTCACCGTAGGCGTGGAGCTCGACGGGGGCGCTGCGGCCTTTGACGCGAACTTTGCCGAGTGAGTGGGCGTCCTCGGCATTGGCGGCCTCTTTGACGCGCTCGGAGAAGATGATGCCACAGCCGAAGCTCTTGGTGAGTCCTTCGATGCGTGAGGCGAGGTTGACGGCATCTCCGATGACGCCGAATTCGATGCGCTCGGGCGAGCCGAGTTCACCGGCGACGACTTCACCCAGGTGGATGCCCACGCCCATCTCGAAGGGCTTCCTCCCCTGCTGCTCCCACCTGCGGTTGAGGCTTTCGAGCTCGAGCTGCATGTCGCGGGCGGCGGCCAGTGCGGCGCGGCTGTGCTCGGCGTATTGCTGGTCGTCCTGATCGCCATCGATGGAGCCCCAATGGGCCATCACGGCGTCGCCGATGAATTTGTCGAGGGTGCCGCCGTGGCGGAAGACGACTTCGACCATGGCGCTGAGGTATTCGTTGAGCTGTTGCACGAGTTCGGCGGGCTCGGCGGATTCGGAGCGCGAGGTGAAGCCGCGCACGTCGGAAAAGAGCACCACCACCTGACGCTTGCGCCCGGCGGCGATGGCTTCCCATTCTTCGGGTTGGTCGACGAGGCGGTCGGCGACGTCGCGCGAGACGAAGCGGCGGAACACGCCGCGCAGGCGGTCCTTTTCCATGCGCTCGCGAATGAGTTGATGCACCTGCGCGCTCATCCAGCCGACGACGGCGGCAATCAGGCCACCGGTGAGGGGAATCATCACCGAATGGAACTTGCCGAACCACCACACGCCCAGCACGAAGGCGGCAAGCAGCAGGACGATGGCGATGGCGGAGTTGCGGGTCTTGTCGAGCCAGCCGGCGATGAGGGCGGCCAGAAGGCCGAGCAGGGACATGACCCACAACGGGTGGCCGACGTGGTGCACATAGGCTTGGGCCAGACCACAGGCGGCGGCCTGCATGTGGAGTTGCGGCCCGGTGATGGTGCCGACCGGGGTCTCATGGATGTCCTGAAAGCGGGCGGCCACCGGCCCGATCATGACCGTCTTGTCCTTGAAGAAGGCGCCGCTGTCGTAGTTGCGCTGCCAATACCTCTCGGAGAAAATTTCATAGAGGCTGCGCGGTGCATAGACCTCAGTGCCCCAGGTGCCGGGATCGCTGGTGAAGCGGATCTCCTTGTCCTCCTCGGGGATGTCCGCGCCGTGGGCGTGCATGATCTGGGCCGCCAGCGAGAGGAATTCCAACTCCCCGGTCAGCTCATTCATGTTTTCGCGACCGAGGGTGGAGCGATAGCGCGCCACGCGGCAGGTGCCGTCGCGCTGATTGGGGCGGAAGTTGGCGAAGCCGATGCGCGGTTCGGGGTCACTTTCGAGAAACTCGACGTAGGGTTCGACCAGGGTGAAGACCTCGTGACCGTCCTCCTGCTGACCCAAGGGCGAAAACACCGAGGCCAGAACCACTTTCCTCGGGTGAGCGGCGATGACGGCGGCGAGGGCCGCGTCTTCCTCGGGGCTGCCGGGTTCGGCGAACACCAGGTCGAGTACCACCAGTTTGGCGCCGGCACCGATCAGGCGCTCGATGGCCTCGGCCCACACGCGACGGTCCCAGGGGAAGCGGTCCTTCATCATGCCGAGGGTTTCGTTGCCCTCGATTTCCTCCGGACTGAGGTTGGAGAGCGACAGGCTGGCCTCATCGATGCCCAGCAGGACGAAGTCCTCACGCTCCTCCGGCCCGCCACCGGAGCGGATGATGCGGTCGTAGACTTCCCGATCGGAGTCGATGACGAACATCGCGCCCTGCGGCAGCACGCCGAAGAAGACAACCACGCTGAGGACACCGGTCATGGCCACCAGGAATCGTCTCCACGATTTGAAAGGGCTTCTTGTCATTGGGCGGCTGATAGCCTAATCAGTTAGCTGCTTTTAGAAAGCTTTTACCATTCATGAAACTTACCGGACTTTCCCTTGTTCTGAGCGCTGTCGCCCTGCATGCCGACGTGCTCACCGAAACCTCCTCCTTCCTGCGCTCTGGCAACCCGTCCTACTCGGCTGAAGGCCTCGACGGATCCGCCGGAGTGGTCGACGGCGCCTACGCTCCCTTCTCCCCCGCGGATTCCGATCTCGGCGTGCAGCAAATCCTGCAACCCACGCCCAACGTGACCCCCATCCACCTGTCCCTGGGAGTGGATCTCCAATACACCGACAACGCCCCGGCCGCCGTCGGCGTGGACCACGAGGGCTCGGCGCTGTTGACGACCGTGCTGGGCCTTTCCTGGAAGCCGCACATCCAGCACGGCTGGTTTGCCGATCTGGGTTTGAGCCAGGACTATTACGAGTTTGAAGACGGCGGTGCGCTGGATTTCGAGAACGGCCTCTACTACGCCGGCCTCGTCAAGAACCTGGTTGACCTCGATGACACCATCTTTTTCGCGCGCCTGGAGCACCAACGCATCACCACCGGCAAGCTCACCGACAGCGACTATTTCGCCAACCGCATCCGCACCGGTTTGCAGAAGAGCCTCTATGCCACACCGCGCTCGGAGCTCAAGGGCGGCATCAGCGCGGCCTTCGATCTGAGCGGCGGCCCGGACGCCCTCGAGCGCGACGAATACGCGCTTGAACTGACCTACAACCATTCCCTCACCCACAAGCTCATCGCCACCGCTTCGGCGCGCACCGCCATCTGGAATTTCGACACCGGCGGCCGCGACGACAGCCTGCACATCCTCGGCCTTGGCCTCAGCTACAATCTCAACGCCAACTCCACCATCTCCACCGGCGTTTACTACACCCACAACGACTCCAACACTCCCGGCGGCTTGAATGACTACGAGTCCTGGCAGGGCGGCGTGAGCATCGGCTACAGCCACAGCTTTTGACGCAGCCGACCAGCCAGCCCCCACGGTTCACCCAACAACCCACCACCCATCATGAAACTCCCTTTCATCACCACTCTGCTGCTGGCCGCCGTGGCCAGCACAGCCAGCGCCGACCAACTCCGTTCGGCCGAACTCACCCAAGTCATCAAGGACGTGAAAGTCTACCGTGGCAGTTCGAGTCCCAAGGCCGCCGTGGTCGGCGACAAGCTGGACCGCTCCAGCTCGGTCACCACCGGCCGTCGCTCACGCGCCGAATTGACCTTCCAGGACGACACCATCACCCGCCTCGGCCAGAATTCCGTCTTCAGCTTCCGCTCGGGCAGCCGTGAGGTGGAACTCAAGCAGGGCTCCATCCTGATGCAGGTCCCCAAGAACGCCGGAGGGGCGACCATCCGCACCGCCACGGTCACCGCGGCCATCACCGGCACCACTTCCATGTTTGAATACAGCCCGAACCAATGGGTCAAACTGATCACCCTTGAGGGCACCCAGCAGCTCTTCATCGACGGCCGCGAGGATCCCATCCCCGTGCCCGCCGGCAGCATGATCATTGTCAGCCTGAACAAGCCCGGCGACTTCCTGAAACTCAATGTCGACATCGACAAACTCAGGAAGACCTCCGCCCTGCTCGAGCGCGGAAACTTCAAGCCGCTGCCCGATCCCGCTCTGGAGGCAATCAAGGAAACCGTCGCCAAACAGGAGGAGCAAAAACGCGAGGGCAGCTATCTGCCGACCAAGGCGGCGATTCCCGGCCCCGGCATGCGCGGCGCGCGCGGTCAGAACGCCGGTCGGGCCAGCCGCGACCCAAAAATGCCGGAAGACACCCCGCCGCCCAATCGTTTCAATACGAAATAACAGATCAAACAGGCGAAGTGCGGCCGCTCACTTGAGCAGCTCGATCATCTTGTCGCCGAGGCGCTTGCCGATCATGAAGTAGCTGTAGCCGCTGTGGTTTGTGGGACAGGGCGATCCCTTCGGGATCGGTTCGTGGTTGCTGGTTCCTAGTTGGCGGCGAAGCCGCTACAGACCTTTTCCCTGTGCAGTGGGCGCACGATCGTGCGAATGCTTGAAGATTTGCGCACCGGGTCAAAACTGCCAACATCGCTGCCACATGAAACGCCTGTTCCCCTTTCTGTTGGTCCTGTTCGTTCTCGCCGGCCTGCAATCCGCATCCGCTACAGGCAAACTGAAGCCGGCCGAATACCTTCATCCCCTCTTTTCCGATCACGCGGTGCTGCAGCGCGGAGTGCCGGTGCCGGTTTGGGGACAAGCCGAGCCGAATGCCAGCCTGATCGTAAGCTTCGCTGGCCAAACCAAAGACATTCAGGCGGACGCCAGGGGCCACTGGTCCTGCACACTGGATCCGATGAACGCCTCCTTTGAGGGCCGGGTGCTCAGCGTGGCCAATCTCAAAGCCGACAAGGAGGACGCGGTATCCGACATTCTGGTCGGCGATGTGTGGCTGTGCTCGGGCCAGTCGAACATGGAATGGGGCATCACCAAAATTGGCGAGGACGAGGAAGTCGCCCAAGCGAATCATCCGCATCTGCGCCTGCTGACCATCCCTCACAAAGTGGCCTTCAAACCGCAGACCAGCTTCGAGAGCGAGTGGAACGTCTGTTCGCCCGAAGCACTCAAGGAAGGCCCATGGGGCGGCTTTTCGGCGGTGGCTTACTTCTTTGGCAAGAAACTGCAGGAGGAACTCAAGGTGCCCATCGGCTTGGTGCATTCGTCTTGGGGTGGCACCATGATCGAGGCTTGGATGAGCACGGAAGCCCTTCAAGCTTGGTATCCCACTCAAGGTCAGATGAAGGTGGTGCGAAAAATCGGTAAGTCCAATGATGCCAACAAGGCATTGAATCAGTTCATGGACGAGTGGTTCCAGAAGCACGACATCGGCACCCAGCAAGGCTGGCACAAGGGCACGGTGGATACCTCCGATTGGAAAGAGGTCGATTGGCCCAACTCGTGGAACGGCTGCGGCATCAAGGGGCATGAGGGCATCACCTGGATTCAGCGAGATTTTGATCTGCCCAAAGGCTGGGACAAACAAGTCATGGACCTCAAACTCGGCACCATTGCCGATACCGACACCACTTGGATCAATGGCGTGGAAGTCGGTCGCACCAATTCCTTTGAGCAGGAGACAAGATACCGCTTGCCAATTGGCATGCTTAAGCCGGGCAAAAACACCATCACCTTGCGCATCACCAATGCCGGGGGCGGCGGCATTCACGATACCAGTACCGACTTGTGGCTCAAACCCTTCGGGTTCGAGTCAGATGGTGAAACTTTGGCACTCAACTTGGGTGGCAAATGGAAGCTCAAGACCACCGCCACCAAGGCCGAGACCGGTCGGCCCATTGTCGGCAACCCGCGTGTGGCCACGGTACTCTACAACGGCATGATCGCTCCGCTGGTGCCCGCCGCATTCAAGGGTGTGATCTGGTATCAGGGCGAAGCCAATGCCTCGCGCCCCGATGATTACGCCAAGCTCCTGCCCATGATGATCGCCGACTGGCGCGAGCAATTTGATCGCGGCGACATGGCCTTCCACATTGTGTCTTTGGCCAGCTACATGAAGCGCAGTGAGGAACCGCGCGATCACGGCTGGGCCGGTCTGCGCGAGGCTCAGGCGATGACGGCCAAGAAGGTCCCCCATTGCGGCCTGGCGGTGACCATCGACATTGGCGACGCCACCAACATCCACCCCAAGAACAAGCGCGACGTCGGCCTGCGTCTGGCGCTGAGTGCGCTGGAGCGCACCTACGGCAAGGACGTGGTCGGCTCGGGCCCGTGGTATCGCGAGATGAAGATCGAAGACGGCAAGATCCGCCTCGAGTTCGACTACGCCGAGGGCCTGAAGTTCGTGGGCGACACGGACAAGGCCTTCTCGATTGCCGGAGAGGACGGCAACTACGTGTGGGCCGATGCCAAAATTGAAGGCAGCAGTGTGATTGTCTCCTCGCCGGAGGTCCCCCAGCCCATCGCCGTGCGCTACGCCTGGGACGCCAACCCGCAGGCCCCGCTCTACAATGCCGCGGATCTCCCGGCGGTGCCGTTCCGGGCGGATGGGCGCTGAGAGACTCGAGACTATCGCCTTGACGGAGGGCCGTTGATGGACAAGATTGGCATTACATCCTTCCAACGTGCCTCGGCACTTGGATGCGGGGCCGCCTCCTTCGGGACGCGGCCCTTGCCTTGCACTGCCATTACTGATATTATATATTTATAATATAATGATCAGAAGAAAGCGTAAGACCTACCTCTACATTGATGGATTCAACCTTTACTACGGTGCGGTCAAAAACACTCCATACAAGTGGCTCAATCCCAAAGCCCTGATTGAGAAACTGCTTCCTCAAAACGAGATCATTGGGATCAAATACTGCACTGCGGCAGTCGCTTCTTACCCCAGGGATCCGGATGCGCCAACCC
>JAWVYP010000065.1:0-11712 GCA_033722655.1 Akkermansiaceae bacterium
GAGGAACTCAGCGAACTCGAGCCCGAGGAAGCCAAGGAATTCCTCGGTGACATGGGCGTGACCGACTCCGGCGTCTCCGGCCTCATCCAGGGCGTCTACCAGTTGCTCGGCCTGCGCACCTATCTCACCACCGGCGTCCAGGAAACCCGCGCCTGGACCATCACCGAGGGCGACAAGGCCCCCGCGGCCGCCGGCGTCATCCACACCGACTTCGAGCGCGGCTTCATCGCCGCCGAGGTGGTTGCCTTCGAGGATCTCGACAAGCTCGGCTCCAAGAACGCCTGCAAGGAAGCCGGCAAGCTGCGCATCGAGGGCAAGGACTACGTCGTGAAGGACGGCGACGTGATTGAATTCCGCTTCAACGTCTAGCCCGAATCGTTCAGGAAACCTCGGCCTGCGGCTTGTCTTTGCCGATGTTGCCTGCGTTCTTCTCGAAAACGCAGTTGGACAGAGTGTCAGAAAGACGGTGTCAATCTGGCGAGTCGAGTCACAGCTTGATGCAAGAAGTGTCTTGCTAGGTGGACCCGGGCACTCTCTGATGAGTTCGTGCTAAGGGGTGAAAGGTATTGGCAAGTCAGGGCGCGACGACTGCGCACCAAGATCAACCTTGCCACCTGGCTCGAACAGGCGGCGGTCCCGAGCGTGATTGCCGCGGGTCTGACTGCCGCGCTCGTTCTGCTCCTGCGCCATCACTGGCATGCAGCACAACTCCATTGGCAACTGTTGATTTCCACCGTTCCGGTGACCATCGCCCTGCTGACGAGCTGGATCATTTCGCGCCGCCGTTTCATCAGCAGCCTGGATGCTCTGGTGAGACTCGAGTCCCGCCACGGCTTGAACGCCGCCTTGAGCACCGCCCACGAGGGAGCCGGTCC
Organism: Akkermansiaceae bacterium; assembly: GCA_033722655.1. Classification (GTDB taxonomy): domain Bacteria; phylum Verrucomicrobiota; class Verrucomicrobiia; order Verrucomicrobiales; family Akkermansiaceae; genus Luteolibacter. Next base: position 876 of record JAWVYP010000065.1, read on the forward strand.
CTGGCCCCCCGCCCCTGGCAAACTCCAGCATCCGCTGCGCTGGCGCTGGATGCGAACCCTCGTTCCCACCGTGCTGATGCTGGGGCTCATCACCACGGCCTGGCTGCTGCCGGTGCAAGCCCCTGCCACCAACAATGCCGGCTACGCCGAACCCGCGACCTGGAAGCTGGTGGAAACGCAGCTCGATGAGCTCGTGGAAAAACGCATCGTGGACAAATCCAGCACGGAGGAGGCCAGGGCAGCGATCGAGGCCCTGCGCAAGCGCCCCAAGGGAGAATGGTTTGATCACTCCTCGATTGAAGCCGGCGACCGCATCCTGCGTGCCCAGCAACGCAACATGTCGGAGCTGGAAAACCGCATGCGCGAGACCGCCCGAGCGCTGCGCGAGGTGGCCGAAAACCGCAAGGGCATCCAGGGCGCCGGACCCAAACCGGATGCCGCCTTCAACGAGCTCTTGAAGGACCTTCGCATGGGTGGATTGACCCCTGACAAGGAGCTGCTCGACAAGCTCTCCGAGCTGCAGTCTCCGGATGGCAAGCCCCTCAACCAGCTCGACCGCCGCGAGCTGGCCGAGTTGCTCGACCGCATCGAGGGCAATGCGCGCCAACTTGAGGAAATGCTCAAGGAGATGCAGGGGCAGGCCGGGGGCGGTCTTCCCGGCGGACCCGAAGGCGAAGGCCAGGACGGCAAGGCCAATGGTGAGAAACCCGGCGATGGCCCCGGCGATGGCGGACCGCCGCTGGGAAACCCCGACCATCCGGGTCTCGATCCGCAGCAGTCTACCCCGCTGGCCGCCGGTGACACCTCACGCTCCCTGCCGGGCGACTTCCTCGGTGAGGGCGAAGCCACCCACGATGTCGATCCCAATGAATCTCCAACCCTGAGAGAGGGCGGAGCCGCCCAACAGCCCGGAGACGGCGGCAGTGCCGTCTGGAGGGAATCCCTCCACCCCCGCGAGCAGGAAGCCCTCAGGCGTTTTTTTGAATAATCCAATCATGAGCAGCAACACCGCACCCCCTGACGCTTCCGTCATCCAGGACGCCGCAAGCAAGATCCAATCCCTCTGCGAGGCCCTCAACTCAGTCCTCTACGGCCAGGAACACCTGGTGGACACCCTGGTCACCGGCCTCCTCGCCCGCGGCCACGTGCTGCTCGAAGGCCAGCCCGGACTCGGCAAGACCGAACTGGTCAAGGGCCTGGCGGCAGCCACCGGACTCGACTCGCGTCGGGTGCAGTTCACCCCCGACCTGCTGCCCGGTGACATCACCGGCAATCCGGTGCTCCAGGAAGTCGATGGCAAGCGCGAGTTCGTGTTCCAGGCCGGCCCCATCTTCGCCAACCTGGTGCTCGCCGACGAAATCAACCGGGCCAGCCCCAAGACCCAGTCCGCCCTGCTCGAGGCGATGCAGGAGCGCCAGGTGACCGTGATCGGAACCACCCATGCCCTGCCGGATCCCTTCTTCGTGATGGCCACCCAGAACCCCATCGAACTGGAAGGCACCTACCCCCTGCCCGAGGCCCAGTTGGACCGCTTCCTCTTCAAACTCGAAATCAAGCGCGGTGACGCCAGCGTGCTCCAGCGCATCGTCCAGAACCGAGAACTGGGACAGGTGCCCGAAGTCCCAGCCGTGCTCAAGCCGGAGGAACTCAGCGAGCTCACCGCCCTGGTGCGCCGCATGTACCTGCCCGAGACCGTGGCCAACTTCATCGGACGCCTGGTCGAGGCCACCCATGCGGGTTCCAGCGAAGCGGCCAAGCGCGTGCGCTTCGGCGCAAGTCCGCGGGCCGCTCTCTCCCTGGCCTCGGCGATCAAGGCCCGCGCCCTGATGTCGGGTCGCCACCACGCCAGCCACGAGGACGTCGTACTGCTGGCCCCCGCCGTACTGCGCCACCGCATCATCCTCGACTACCAAGCCAAGGTGGAAGGCATCACCACCGACGAGGTGATTGCCGAGCTCCTCAAGGAAGTCGGCCCGGAGAGCTCCGCGCTGCCCAAAACCCTGGCCGAGGCCTGAAGCTCCGACACCACGAGTTCAACATCCCATTCCCCCGCCTGTCACACCGGCCCCTTCTTTTTTTCCTTCCATCCCATGAGCACTCTCCGCACCTGGATCCAATCGATCGCCCTGCTGCTTGCCCTGGCCACCCCTGGATTGGCCCAGCAACACGAATTCATGTCGGGCAAGAACAGCCTGCGCATCGAATTCCCCCACGGCCATGTCTACCAGTATGGCTTCCAGTTGGTTCGTGTCACCGCGACCAATGTCGGCTCCAAACCGGCGACCTGGAAAACCACCCTCAAGGAGGAGGTCTTCAACTTCGGCATGAGGCAGGGCAACACCGGAGAGCTCAGGCTCAACTTCGAAGTTGCCCCCGGCGAGGTGGTGCAACGCGACATCCTGATGGTCATGGGCAACCGCGACACCTCGGATGGCGGAGGATACTGGAACGAATTCACCGTCAGCGTGGACATGCCCTCGGGCATCGTGGACAACTGGAGCCACCGTGCAGAAAACAGCCACGGTTTCCATCCCAGCAGCGTGGAGGTCGCCCCGGCGCTCTACAGTAGAGATGCAATCGGCTCCCTCCTGGATACCTACATTTCCCACTCTTCGCGGAGTGCGGCGATGTCGGGCGAGCCCGCCACCGACTGGCGGGCCTATTCCGCCTTTGCCTTGGTCGTGATGACGCCTGCCGAATGGGTCGCGATGCCACCGGCCGCGCGCATGGCCCTGATGGATTGGGTCCGCCTCGGCGGCATGCTGCAGTTTATTGGCAGCATTCCTGAAAGTGTGCCCGAGCGCTCGCCGGACGGCGTTCTGGGCCTCGGCAAGGTCTTCAGCCACGACGAATCGGGTTCGGACATCCCGCTGCAGAAGCTGAAGGCCTTCCAGACCATCGAAGCCATGCGTGCCGACATCAGCTCAAAACCGGAACTGGAGGCAAGATCCTTCGATCGCTGGCTCAGGGAAAACGGCCTGCATGAGCTGCTCGATGACGAATTCGCAATCTGGCTGGTGGTGCTGGTGCTGATTGCCTTCTTCGTGATGATCACGCCGGTCAACCTCTTCCTGCTCGCCCCTTCCCGCCGACGCCACCGCCTCTTCAAGACCATTCCCATCATCTCGCTGGCCGCCTGCCTCGCCCTGGCCCTGGCTGTTGTCATGGGCGATGGGATCGGCGGCAATGGCCAGCGCCTGGTGCTGATTGAAAGCCGCTCCGGCGACGACAATCTGCACTACATCAGCCAATGGCAGGCCAGCGACTGTGGGGCGCTCTTCGGCAGCGGCTTCAAGGTCACCGATCCGGCCTACATGGCCCCTCTGGGAGATCTCAGCAGCGATTTCCAGCTCGACATCGTGCCGGATGGACTGGAAGCGGGCGGCGGCTGGTTTGCAAGCCGATCCGTCCAAGCCCAATACCTGCAGGCCGTGCGCTCGAGCCGTGGGCGGATCGAATGGAGCCAGGATTCGGCATCTTATCCCGTGGTCACCTCGACCTTCGACTTCGACGTGGTCGACTTCCACACCCGCGACAAGGACGGCAAGTGGTGGCACGCTCCCGCCCTGACCAAGGGCAGGCCGGTGCAGCTCAAGCCCGTCGACAACAAAACGGCCCGCCAGCGCATCCAGCGACACACCTCCGCAATGCCGCGCGAGCACCGCATCCGCGATCTGAGCAAGATCGAGGGCCACTACATCGCCTTCACCGACCAGCCTCCCGCCATCGACACCCACGGCGCCATCGACTGGGACGACAAGGGCATCGTCATTGGTGAAATCATCCAGCCCTGATTCCTCTCCAGCACCTTTCCACCCCTCATTTGCATGACTACAGGCATCCGCATTCACAAACTCCACCGCAGCTTCGGCAAGCTGCAAGCCGTGGACGGTCTCAGTTTTGAAATTCCCAAGGGGCAGGTTTGTGGCTTCATCGGCGCCAACGGCGCCGGCAAGACCACCACCATGCGCATCCTTGCGACCCTGGACACCCCGGACTCGGGCACTGCCGAAATCGGGGGCGTCAACGTGCTGCACGATCCGGCGCTGGTCCGCCACCGCCTCGGTTGGATGCCCGATCACTTCAATGTCTACCCCCACATGAGCGTGCTGGAATTCATGGACTTCCATGCCCGCGCGCTGGGCTTCCGCGGCAAGGAGCGCCAGATGCGCCTGCGCGAAGTGATGGAGTTCACCGACCTCTCCGACATCCTCGACCAGCCGGCCGCCAAACTCTCCAAGGGACAGACCCAGCGCCTCTGCCTGGGCCGGGCGCTCATCCACGATCCGGACGTGCTCATCCTCGATGAACCCGCGGCCGGTCTCGACCCCAAGGCCCGCGTCGAATTCAAGCACCTGGTGCGCATTCTGGCCTCGGAAGGCAAGACCCTGCTGATTTCCTCCCACATCCTCTCCGAGTTGGGCGAGATGTGCCAGAACCTGATCTTCATCCACAAGGGCAAGCTCGTCCACCAGGGCGATGCCGGCACCCTCAGGAGGCGCTCGCGCAGCACCACCCAAATGCTCTACCGGGTCGAATGCGTTCCGGGCAGCAAGTCCCTCGCCGAGTGGTGTTCGCTGCAACCCGATGTCCAACTCATCGAGGAGATCGAGCACGGCGGCCGCATCAGCATCGACGGCAATTCGCCCGAAGATGCCGCAAGAATGGTCGCACGCCTGGTCCAGGACGGCCTCTCTCCCATCGAATTCCGCCACGAAGAACAGAACCTCGAGGACGCCTTCATCGACATGATGCGCGAGCTTGAAACCGAGGCACCTGCCGCCACTGCCGCGGCCACCCCAGTCACCCCATGAGCACCGCCACCACCGACGCCCAACTCGAGACGCCCCCCGATCCCATCGAGAGGCTCAACGACTTTTCTGACCGGCTCTCGCCCATCGTGGTCAAGGAGATGCGCCAAGGACTGCGCCAGGCCTCCTTTGTCGTCCTCTTCCTGTTCCTGCAGAGCGTGCTGGCCATGGCGGTCATCAGTGCGCTCATCGCGGTTTCCGACGGTTCGGCGGCATCGCGATCCAGCGCTGGCTACACGATCACCGCATTCTTCTTCTCCATCTTCGGCATCGCCGCCCTGCTCATCCAGCCCCTGCGCGGCCTCAACGCCCTCTCCTCGGAGATCAAGGACAGCACCATCGACCTGCTCCTGCTGACCCGCCTCAACGCCTGGCGCATCGTCTTGGGCAAGTGGATGTCGCTGGTCACCCAATCGGCATTGCTGCTGGTCGCCGTGATTCCCTATCTGATGATGCGCTATTTCCTCGGCGGCATGAACCTGGTGGGCGAACTTACCGGTCTGCTTTTTGTCTTCCTCGTGGGAGCAACAGTGACCGCCGCCGCGGTTGGGATGTCCGCCATCCGCTCGCTCATCCTGCGCGGCATCTTCGCCATCGCCGCCATCATTCTCTTCATCATCACGCTCCAGGGCTCGGTGGGTTTTTATGTGATGGGCCGCGGCTTCGGCCTTGCGGGATCCCCATTCGGCACCGCGGGCGATTGGTTGCCCTTGCTGATTGGCACGCTGCTTCTGCTGGCATTCCTCACCCACGCCTTTCTGGAATTTGGCGCCACCCGCATCGCCGCGCCGTCGGAAAACCGCAGTGCGCGCAAACGGTTGATCGCCCTGATTTCGCTGCTGGTCATTCCAACGGTCATGGCCATGTCCGATGTGGACATGAACCCCTTTGGATGCATCACCATCGCCATCATCCTGCCCATCGTCCTCATCGACTGCCTGTCCGAGAGCCCCGGCTACATCAGCTCCGGCCGTCGCCGGGAATCCTGGCTGATGCGCCCCGGCTGGCCATCCGGAGCCCTCTTCGGCCTCATCCTGGTGAGCCTGGCCTACGTCTGGTTGATCGTGCATCACCTCTTCAACCGGGATTCCTTCGCCCTGATGTCCTACAATGGAGCGATGGGCCTGGAGATGATCCACTTTGTCGCGGTCTTCGCCATGATCTTCACCCAGCCCGTGCTCTTCATTGCTCTCTTCAAGCCCCTCGAACGCGAGCCCGCACCCACCTACCTCATCGCCCTGCTTGGATCCACCTGCCTGAGCGTGGCCGTGCTGGCGATTGCCAGCAGCATGAGGGACGGTGATTATCTCATCAGCACCCTCTTCTGGATCTTCCCCATCTTGGGCTTTGGATCCATTGACCAAACCGACATCACCCTGATCATGGTGATGGCGCTGCTGAGCATGATCCACCTCGGTGCGGCCGCCATGCTCGGCCGCTTCAAGTGGGGCGGCTCGATGCGGGTACCGGCTTCTCCCATCACGCCTGGCAAGGTCGAGAACACAGCGACTCAGGCAAATCCGGAGCCCCCGGAAGTCCCCGCTGACAAAGAGGAGGCATGATGCACCGGCCAAACATTGCGATGGCGCAGGCCGCCGCCACCCAGGCCAGCGCATGTGCAGCGACCATGCGCTTTCCCCTACGGCAGATGGTGTGGCGCGGCAGTGCGGGCGAGATGGCTGGCACCGGATCCGGCTCCTCGATGGACTTCCAGGATCACCGCAGCTACCTGCCCGGCGACGACCCCCGCCACATCAACTGGGCGGCCTATTCGCGCACCGGCAACTACACCCTCAAGGTCTACCGCGAGGAAGTCAGCCCCACGGTCGAGATCCTCATGGATGCCTCGCCCTCGATGTTTCTCGACGAGGACAAGGCCCGGCTCTCCTGCGAACTCTTGGCCTTTGCGCTCGAAGCCGCAAAGCGCGACGGGGCCACCACCCTCATCCACCTGCTCGGCAAGCAGGAGCATCGCCAGCTCACCGAGGAGGAGGTCGTCAGCGGCCAGTGGGTGAGCCGGATCGAAGAAAAGCCTCCCGGTGGTGCCGAGGCGCCGAGCGCGCCTCCCCTGGCCCACATTCCCTTTCGCACCGGCTCTCTGCGGGTTCTGCTCAGCGACCTGCTCTTTGCCTCCCCGCCCCACGAATGCCTGCGCGCCCTGCTCAGGAACCGCGGCTGCGGCATCATCCTGGCGCCCTATTCGAAGTCCGAGTCGCAGCCGGACTGGAATGGCATCTGCGATTTCCGCGACGTCGAATCCGCCGTCATCGAGTCGAAGGATGCCAACGCCGGACTGCTCAAGCGCTACCTCCAGGCCTACCGCTCGCATTTCTCCGCCTGGAAAGAGGAAGCCGTCCGCCACCAGATGGCACTCGCCCGCATCGCGGCGGGCAGCCCCCTGCGCGAAGCCCTGGGGGGCGAGGCCATGACCAGCCGCGCGCTCAAGCCCAGCACCTGATTGATCACCCATGCCCTTTCTCTTCGCCAACCCCTGGGGACTGCTTGCCCTGCTCGGCATTCCGGCCGTGCTGGCAATCCACTTCCTCCATCGGCAGCGGCGCACCATTCCGGTCTCCACCCTCTTTCTCATCGAGATCAGCCGCGAACCCGAGCAGTCGGGCCGTCGCTGGCACCGTCTGCTGCCGAGCATCCCGCTGTGGCTGCAACTGCTGCTGGTCTTACTCATCACCGCCCTGCTGGCCCAACCCTATCTCCCCCAAGGCGTGATGCAGGTGGCCGTGGTCGTCGATGATTCCGCCTCGATGATGGCCTATCGGAGCAGTCTCGCCTCGCGCATGGACAGGCTGGTGGAAGAACTGGGCAAGGATGGCCACAAGACACGCTGGCACATCTACTCCGCCAATCCCGCCAGCGACGTCCTCTATTCGGGCGAGGACCCCGGGCAATGGATCTCACAACTTTCGCGCTGGGAGCCGAGCGAGAGCTGGCGCGACCCCTCCGACAGTCTGCGTTTGGCCCGCAGCCGGGTCAGCGATGAGGGCGTGGTGATCTACGCCACCGACACGCCCACCGAGGATTTGCCCAGTGGAGTGGCCCTGCTTGCCATCGGCCATCCACTCGACAATGTCGGCATTGCCGGAGTGACCACCAGCAGCGAAGGCGAAGTGGCCCACTGGCAGGCGGTGGTCGTCAATCACTCCGACCAAGCCGCCACCCGCGCCTGGCGGCTGGAGTGGAATGGCTCCAATTCGAGCTCCGCCCAGACAATCACCCTCAAGCCCCGCGCCATGCTTACCCTGGAGGGCGAAATTCCCCAGAATGCCACCCGCCTCGCCTTGAGACTCGAAGACGATGCCTTCGCCCTGGACAATGCTTGCCCATTTGTGCGTGAAGCCCCCAAGCCCCTGCAGATGGCCGCCCTCGGAACAGGCATTCCGCCCTGGCTGGTGGAGCGTCTGCCCAAGGCCATCCCCCGCCTTTCCTTCACGGCTCCGAGCGCCTCGGACTTCGCCCTGGTCGGACTGGCCGCAGATGAGGCGGTGCCACCGGTCGCGGGCATCCACTTTTCCACCGCAGGCAAGCGCGATGCGCCCTTTCTCGCGCAATTGCCCACCGCCGCCAACCATCCACTGGTCAATGGCCTGGCCTGGGCCGGGCTGAGCATCCAGGAGGCACCGGCTCCCCAGCCGCAAAAGGGCGACGAGGTCCTCTTGTGGGCCGGCTCCCGTCCCCTGATCAGCCTGCGTTATGCCGTGGCCCCGCCAGCTCCCACTGCGAGCGATGCGGAGGCCGAGCAAGATGCTGAAGCGGAGTCCTCGCCTGAGGGCGAAGCCCAAGCGCAGCCGCCCAGCCTTCCCGGCGGTCCGCAACTCATCCTGCACTTCAATCCCTCACTCTCCAACTTCGAGCGCCTGCCCGCTGCCGCCATCCTGCTGCTGCGCTTTGCCGAGACCATCCGCAAGGCCAAGACCGCCACCACCTGGGCCCAACTCGAGCCTGGCCAGAGCCTGCTGCCCCTGGTCGGCGAGCAGATGCCGTCGGGCACCCGGCTGGAATTTCTCGACATCGAAGGGCAAGTCCTCAGCAGCCAACCCATGGAGCGGATTGCCATGGCGCCCAAGCGTCCCAGCTATATCCGCATCCTCAATGAGGATTCGGTGATTGTGGAGGGAGCAGTGGCCTTCACCGATACCCGCGAGAGCAACCTGCTCACCAGTGCTTCGGTGGACACCACCCCGGCCGCCATCGACAAGGCCGTGCGTGCTGCCATCCCCTCCGAGAATGCCCTGCTTCCCCTCCTCAGCCTAGCCGCACTCGCCACCCTGCTGACCCTCTACCACTTCCAGACCAACGCCGCCCCCAAGCCGAGAGCCAAGGAGCCCCCGCCCCCGGCTAGTGCCACCAGCCCGTCCACCTCATGAGTCAGATCGAATTCACGTACCCGTGGCTGCTTCTCCTGCCGGTGCTGGTCTTTCTGGCCTGGCGTTGCCCGCACCTGCAACTGCAACGACCCATCCGCGCCATCGCCCTGATCTGTCTCTTGCTCGTGCTGTGCAAGCCGGCCATCCCCAGTCGCTGGGGCGGCATGGATCTCTACGTCCTGCTCGACCGCTCGGCCTCGACTGGTGGCCTGGTCGAGCGCCAGCGCCGGGAGTGGCGAAACCTGCTCGAGGATGCCCGCCCCGCTTACCGCGACCGCCTCCACTTCATCGATTTCGCCGAGGATGCTGTGCCCTCCCTGGACGGTGGCGGTAGCGAATTGGCCCTGTCCCGCCGCGACCAGACGCGCATCCCCCTGGCCGTCGAATACGCCCTGGCCCGCCAGGACAGCCGCCGGCCGACCCGCCTCCTGGTGATGACCGATGGCTACTCGACCGAGCCCATGGGCATCACCGCCTCCCGGCTCTCTGCCATGGGCATTCCCATGGATTACCGACTCATCGAGCAAGCGACGAGCATCGACTACCGCATCACCGGTTTTGACGGTCCTACCCGCGTGCAAGCCGGCGAGGCCTTTCTGCTGCGGGCCCGGGTCGCCGGTTTCGGCAGCAAGGATGGCGAGGAGATTCCCATCACCCTGCTGCGCGATGGCAAGACCCTCGTCCAATCCAGCCTCACCATCCACGACGGCAGCGGCACCATCGAGTGGGCGGACCGCATCGACTCCGGCGGCTCCCACCGTTACCGGGTCCAGATCCAGCCCGAGCAAGACGCCCACCACGGCAACAACCACGCCGAAACCTGGCTGGAGATCAGTGCGGGCCCCCGCATCCTGATCGTCTCCCGCCACCCCGACGATCCTCTGGCCACCGCATTCAAGGGCCAGGGGCTCGAAACCGACCTGCGCACCGAACCTTCCAAAGTCACCCCAGCCGACCTCACCGGCGCCAAGGCCGTGGTCCTCCACAATGTGCCCGCCCACGACCTCGATCCCGATTTCCTCAACTCGCTCAACTTCTTCGTCCGTCACCAAGGCGGCGGACTCTTGATGGTGGGTGGCAGACATTCCTTTGGCGCGGGCGGCTACTTCCAGTCCTCCATCGATGAGCTCTTGCCCGTCAGCATGGAGCTCAAGGCCGATCACCGCAAACTCGCCCTCGCCATGTGCATCGTGCTCGACCGTTCGGGCTCAATGAGTGCGGCTGCGGGCGGGGGTGCTGGCGGCGCGGCCGTTACCAAGATGGACCTCGCCAACCAGGGGGCCGCGACCGCCATTGAGCTGCTCGGCCAACTCGATTCGGTCTCCGTGCTCGCAGTCGACAGCAGCCCGCACGTCATGGTGCCACTGACCCGGCTCGGCAAGCAACGCAACGACATCGTCGGTCGGGTGCTCAAAATCCAGTCTGCCGGTGGCGGCATCTACGTCTATGAGGGCCTGAAGGGGGCGGCCACGCAACTGGCCAAGGCGACGAGTGGGACTCGCCACATCATCCTGTTCGCGGATGCCTGCGACGCCGTTCAGCCCGGGAAATACCGTGAACTCATCGCCAAGCTCGTCGCTGAGGGCACCACCATCTCGGTGGTCGGTCTGGGCAAGGACACCGATCCGGACGCCGGTCTGCTCA
>JAWVYP010000066.1:0-11700 GCA_033722655.1 Akkermansiaceae bacterium
ACTTCGAATTCGGGTCCGCCCAGCAGGAAGTAGGCTTGCGCGGCAATGGTGCCGGTGGTGATGACATGGGGACTGGATCCATCCGATCCGCTCATCCCCGAGTCGCTGTCCCACAACTCGATGGACCAGCCCGTCAGATCCACCTCCTCCGAACCCGTGTTGTAGAGCTCGATGAATTCCGCGTCCGTCGAGGTCGTGCTCCCCATGACCTCGTTGATCACGATGGCGGCAGACAGGCGACCCTCGAAAATGCATGCCGCGGAAATTGTCAAAAACAGGGAAAAACATCGTCTCATGGGACACAGCCTAGAAACCAATACTCAAAAAACAAGATTATATATTATGTATATTATTATATTGAATCTGAACCACAGCCGGTGCACTCAGGCAGAGAATCGCTTTTGACATTCCCTGCATCCCGGCAAGCTTGAAACATGTCCAAGGACAAGCAACCAAACTGCAACCAGGCCCCCGTCGCGATCGTCACCGGCGGCAACAGCGGCATCGGCGAGGCGATTGCCAGGATGCTCGGCCAGCGCGGCTATCGCGTGGTGGTCGCTGGTCGGCGGGAGGACGAAAACCAGCGGGTGGCAAGGGACATCGATGAAGCCGGGCCGGGCAGCGGCATTCCCGTCGTGGCCGATGTTTCCGAGGAGAAGGATTGCCTGGAGCTCGTCCAGGGCACCTTGGAGCGCGAGGGCCAGCTGGATCTCCTGGTCAACAATGCCGGCATCGGCGGCATGGGCCCCATCGTCGAAACCGACACCAAAACCTTCGACCAGGTCATGAAAACCAATCTCTATTCGGCCTACTGGTGTTCGCGCGAGGCCTTCCGCTGGATGAAGGACCGCCAACCCGCCTCCTTCGAGCAACTCAACGGCAGCATCATCAACATCTCCTCGGTCTGTGGGGTCGACGCCTGGTCCGGCACCGGCATCTATGCCGCCTCCAAACACGGCATGATCGGTCTCAGCCGCGCCCTCGCCGACGAGGGCGGGGAAGCCGGCATCCGGGTCGCTGCCATCTGTCCGGCCATGGTCGCCACCCCGATGACCGAGGTCAGCGGACCGGAATACATCCAACCCGAGGACATCGCCACCTCCGTGGGCTACCTCCTCGACTTGAGCCCAGCCGCCTGGCCGCGCGAGCTGGTGGCGCCCAGACGCGGAGCCAATTGACAGCACCATGGACCGCCTCATCCAGGAAAGCCCAGAGGGGATTTACTGCCCGGCGGGAGGCTTTTACGTCGATCCCTGGAAGCCGGCTGATTTCGCGGTCATCACCCATGGACACTCGGACCATGCCCGCTGGGGATCCAAGAAGGTGCTAACCGCCGAATCCGGCACATCCCTTGTCCAGGCCCGCGTCGGCAACCAAACCCGGGTGCAGGGCATTCCCTTCGGCGAGACCTTGGTCCACAAGGGCGTCAAGATCTCGCTGCACCCGGCCGGCCACATCCTGGGTTCCGCCCAGGTGCGTCTCGAGCACAAGGGCGAGGTCGCGGTGATCAGCGGCGACTACAAGACCCAAGCCGATCCCACCTGTGAGGACTTTGAGCCGGTGCCCTGCCATACCTTCATCACCGAATCCACCTTCGGCCTGCCCATCTACCGCTGGCAGCCCCACGACATCCTGTTTGAGGAGATCAATGGCTGGTGGAGAAACTGCCAGGCACAGGAGAAAACCGCCGTGATCTTTGCCTACGCCCTCGGCAAGGCGCAGCGCATTCTGGGCGGGGTGGACCGGAGCATCGGCCCCATTCTGGTCCATGGTGCGGTGCATCGTTTTCTCGAGGATTATCAGCAGCAGGGCATCGACCTGCCGGAGGCGGCCCACGCCAGCGTGGAAAACGCCAAGTCCACCCAGGGCCGCGCCCTGCTGGTCGCCCCTCCCTCCGCCATGGGCACGCCCTGGCTGAAGAAGTTCCGGCCCCTTTCCCTGGCTTTCGCATCCGGCTGGATGGCGGTTCGCGGCACCCGCCGTCGACGCAGCATGGACAAGGGTTTTGTGGTGTCCGATCACGCCGACTGGGAAGGCCTGCTGGGTGCCATTGAGACCACTGGAGCGGAACGCATCGGGGTCACCCACGGCCATGGTGAGGTGCTGGTGCGCTGGCTGCAGGAGCAGGGCAAAGAGGCCTGGAAACTCAAGACCCGCTTTGCCGGTGAGGCGGCCGAGGACCCATCCAGCGAAGAGTCAGAAGAATTCGGGGAGGATAGCTCATGAAGGATTTCACCCAGCTCTACCTCGACATCGACAGCACCACCAAGACCAAGCAGAAGGTCGCGGCCCTGGTGGCCTACTTTGAAAAGGCGCAGCCTGCGGATGCTGCCTGGGCCCTGTTCTTTCTCACCGGTCAAGGGGTGCCGCGCGCGGTGAACACGCGGCTGCTGCGCGAGGCCATCGTCGAGGCCAGCGGCTACCCCCTGTGGCTGGTCGAGGAGAGTTACGACACGGTCGGAGATCTGGCCGAAACCGTGGCGCTGCTCCACCCCCCCACTCCGGCTCGCTGTTCCCGGCCTTTCCACGAGTTGATCGAAGGCGAGCTTCTGCCACTCAAACCCAAAAGCGACGAGGAAAAGATCGCGATCCTGCGTCGCCTGTGGTCAAGCATGGACCACCACGAGCGCTTCGTCTGGAACAAATGCATCACCGGCGGCTTCCGTGTCGGCGTCTCTCGCGGCCTGGTCGCTCGCGCCCTGGCAAGCCTGACTGGACTCCCACCGGCAAGCATCTCCCACCGCCTGATGGGATCCTGGCAGCCGACTGCGGAGGATTTCGAAACGCTCGTTTCCCGTGACAGCGGTGAAGCCGATCCGGGGCAGCCCTACCCCTTCTATCTGGCTTCCCCGCTCGAAAAGGAGCCGCAGGAACTGGGCGAGCGCTCCGACTGGCTGGCCGAGTGGAAATGGGACGGCATCCGGGCGCAGCTCATCAAGCGTCAGGGCAAGGTGATGATCTGGTCGCGGGGCGAGGAGCTCATCACCGACCGCTTTCCGGAATTGAGCGCAAGCATTGCCAGACTTCCCGACGACTTGGTGCTCGACGGGGAAATCATGGGCTGGAGGGACGACACCCCCCTTCCCTTCCTCGAACTGCAGCGCCGCATCGGCCGCAAAAGCGTGGGCAAGAAACTGCTGCAGGACGTGCCGGTGATCTTCATGGCCTACGACCTCATGGAGCAAGACGGCCGAGACATCCGAGAGACGACTCAGGAATCGCGCCGCTCCCAACTCGAGGACATCTTTGCCGAGCTCCCGCCGGACTCACGCCTCCGCCTCTCACCCCTGGTCACCGAGCCGTCTTGGGAAGCCTTGGCTGAACTCCGTCAAGAGTCGCGCCAGCGCGGCGTGGAAGGGCTCATGCTCAAACACCGCCGCGCGCCCTACCAATCCGGCCGCATCCGGGGCCATTGGTGGAAGTGGAAAATCGAGCCCTACACCGTCGATGCCGTGCTGACCTACGCCCAGAAGGGCCATGGTCGCCGCGCCGGCCTCTTCAGCGACTACACCTTCGGGGTCTGGGACAAGGGAGAGCTCGTCACCTTCGCCAAGGCCTATTCCGGGCTGACCGACAAGGAGATGCGCGAGGTCGACCGCTTCATCAAGGCCAATACCCTTGAGCGCTTTGGTCCGGTGCGCAGGGTGAAGCCCGAGTTGGTCTTCGAACTGGCCTGCGAGAACATCCAGCGCTCCAGCCGCCACAAGTCCGGTATCGCCGTCCGCTTCCCGCGCATCTCGCGCCAGCGACCCGACAAGACCCCGGAACAGGCCAACCAGCTCGACGACATCAAGCGTCTGCTCTCCGAGCCGGGCCGGGATGGCTGAAAAGACACCCTTGGCTTGCAGTTGGCGATATGCGTCAAAATGACGCGACATTTTTTCGCGTTTGCCCGCGAAATTGCGTCAATTTTTCGCAGAAATCCATTCCGCTAATTTCTGCTTTTTACTGATTTCCAATGACTTGCATACTTTCCAGCACTTGGTCCGGATTTTGCAAAATGGAATCGGGTCGTCATCGAATGACCCACAACCCACAGCAAACCACAACCCAAGAAAGGAGCTAAACCATGCATCTCATCAGATCAGAACGACCTGAAATGAACACGCCCTCGAACGGCTTGGTCAATTGGTTCCGCAACCCCTTCACCGGGGACAATCATTGGCTGAGCATGTTCGATTGGAACTCACCCGGCAACTCCCTGCTGTCCGACATCCGGATCGGCGCCGACCTCCATGAGGATGCCGATTCCTACCTCGTGCGGATGGAGGTTCCGGGCGTCAACCGCAAGGAGCTGAACGTCGAACTGGAAAATGCCGTACTCACCGTGAGCTACGAGCAAAAATCCCACGGCGAGGACGGCAGTGAAAGCCGGCGCAGCTTCCGGAGATCGGTCTCCATCCCGGACGGCTTCGTCGCCGACAAGGTGAGTGCCGAACTCAAAGACGGCATCCTGACGGTCACGGTCCCCAAGGCCGAGACAAGCAAACCGAAACGAATCAAGGTAAATTGAACCCAAGTGGAAGACCGCTCCGGCAACAGCCGGAGCCGGTCCTCCCCAAACTGGAAAGGACCCAAACCATGTCTACAGAACTGCTTAAAAGCGCCTCCCCGAAAACTGCCGGGGAAACGATCCATGAAAGCTACGTCCAGCCCCGCTTCCGGACCCTCCCGGGCAAGGAATCCTACACCATGGAAATCCTCATGCCCGGTGTCTCCAAGGACGGTCTCGACATCTCGCTGGTCAACGATTCGTTGACGGTCGTGGGACGTCGCAGGCACCACCCCAAGGAAGGCTCGCGCCCCCTGATGGTGGAACTCGGTGACCATGACTACCGCCTGCGGGCGCGACTCAATATTCGAGTCGATCACGATCGGACCGAGGCCCACATGGAAGAGGGCGTGCTGACATTGACGCTGCCCATCCACAGCGAGGCCAAGCCCCGCCGCATCGAGGTCAACTGAGGCCTCGGAGACGCAATACTCAGGATGACCGGCGCAACCGGGTTCCCAGGAACCGGTTCGCCGGTCATTTGCATGAACAGGGCCTCACGCGCCGGGCGTCTTGGAATGCGCGTTCTGCGGGAAGTCGAAGGTCAGCACGAGCGGCTCGCTTCCCGAGTTCTCGATTTCCACCCCGCCACGGTCGAGCGCGGCCTGGGTGAGGAATCCGATCTCGGGATAGAGTTCACCGAGCTTCATGTCCTGGTGGTATTTCACCTCCAGCTTGCCAACTCGCCCGCTGCCGCCATTGGTATGGAAGAGCGCGGGGCTCTCGGGGCAGAAGTTGGTCTTGGCTCCGGGCTCAAGGATGAGGCGCAGGATGGAACACTTCTGCTCGCCGAGGAACTCTCCGTAGACAATCCACTGGGCGTCCACGCCTTCAGCGGCAAACTCTTTGGCGGTGATGGCCGGACGCGAACTCTTCTTCACGAAGTCCGGATCCTGGTTGGCCTCGAAGTCGAAGGTGTCGACCAGGTACTCCCAGTCCTCGTGCTTGTCCTTGGGATAGTCCTGTTCGCGACAGGCGTAGAAGGCATCCGCGGCTCCGATGCGACCGTCGAGTGTGCGGTCCTCGGCGAGGAAGTGCTCGTCCATGGTGACGTGCAGCTCGTGGGTGCAGAGGTCGGTGGGCGAGTGCAGCACGCCATTGGGCATCACGAAGCCGTTGTCGATGTGCATCATGGTGTGGGGTGAGAGATGGCGCACGCCATTGTACTCGCCCTGGCCCCAGCGCTTCATGCAATCGAGGAAGGCATCCTTGGTGACGAAGGGATAGAGCCCCATGGCGGTGGTGTGGTAATGCGAGGGGTTCACCCCGGGATTGTCGTAGGAGTTGATGTCGTAGACTTCCCACTTGGCCCAGTGGAGGTGGTGGGGAATGGGGTTCAGGTTGTCGAACTTCTTGGAGACAATCGGCCAGGTGATCTCGCCGAACAACTCTTCGGAAACTGCCGTGATCTTCTCGCCCATGACCGCCTTGGGATTGGCCTCGATGAGATCCTGGAGCGATATGACCTGTCCTCCCGGCGTGAGAACGTGGGCTTCCCCCTCACGGAACGGAGCCTTGCCGGTGCGGGTGTCGATCACTCCGGTGACAATGGGCACGGTGCAGCACATCCAAATTTCATCCAGCCCGGTGCCATCCATGTAGTCCGGGTAATAGGATTGCGAGTCCAAGCGCAGACGCTTGCCCGGCGTGCAGAAGGTCCGGCCGGCATATCGGTGCAGAAGCTGCAGCACCCCGTCGTTCTGGTTGAGGCAGTCATCGAGGATCGCATCCGATCCGCCATCAATGACGTCCTGTTGTGGGTATTCGTGAAGTTTATCCGGAAGAATAGAAGTGGAATCAGCCATGGGAGGCGAATCCTGAAGGCCGGGAATGAGGGAGGCAAGAGGGAACGGTCCTCTGCTTCTGTTACTCTCGGGCAGATTGTCCATGGGATGGATACCACCAATTGGATCATTGCCAGCAAGATAGGTTTTCTAAAAAGCCTTGATTGCAGCACTACGTACTCGCAATCGCAAACCTGCGTACAATTGAAATGGCATCCTTCACTTGCAATCCTTTCGTGCCGTCCAAGGGTACGCGCATGGAAAGCCCTCCGTCCGAAACCCTGCAGCAATGGATGGAATCGAAGGCGGAGCCCTTTGATTCGCTGGAGGAGGCCGCGCTCGATCCGCTTCTGGAGCGCATTGGCGACGCACGGGTGGTCCTGATCGGCGAAGCCAGCCACGGCACGGCGGAATTCTACCGAATGCGCCAGCGCATCACCGCGGAACTGATCCGCAAGGCGGGCTTTCGCCGGATCGGCATCGAGGGGGATTGGCCGGATGTCGAACGCGTGGATGAGTACGTCCGCGGCCGCAAGCCCAAGCCCTCCCCCATGCGCCAGGCCTTTCAGCGCTTTCCCGATTGGATGTGGCGCAACCGCGAGGTGCTGGAATTCGTCGACTGGCTGGAAGATCACAACCGGGCACTAGCGGATGAAGCGCAAGGGGTCGGCATCCATGGACTCGACCTCTACAGCTTATATGGCTCCATCCACGAGGTGCTCGGCTATCTGCAGCGCAATTCCGATCCGCAAACCCTTGAGGCCGCCCGCGCCGCCTACGCCAATCTGCTCGCCTACGAGCCGGAGCCCCAGGCCTACGGCCAAGCCGTGGAATACGGCATCGAAAAGGCCCAGGAGTCGGAACTCCTCGAGCTGCTCGGAGAGCTCATGGAGGAGCGCCTGCAAGCGGCCGGAGCACAAAAAGAACTTGTGTTCGATGCAGAGCAAAACGCGCGGGTGGCAGCCAACGCCGAAGCCTACTACCGCAGCATGTTCCGGCGCGGACGCGAGAGCTGGAACCTGCGCGATTCCCACATGTTTGAAACCCTGCAAATGCTCATGGAGCTCGACGGAGAAGATGGCGGCAAGGCCATCGTCTGGGCGCACAATTCCCACCTCGGTGACGCCCGCTTCACCGAAATGAGCCGGCGCGGCGAACACAACATCGGCCAGCTCGCCCGGGAGGAATACGGCGACGCGGTCTACTCCATCGGGTTCGGCACCCACACCGGCACGGTCGCCGCAGCCGACGACTGGGACGAGCCCGTGGAGATCAAGAACGTGAATCCTTCCATGGAGGGCAGTCACGAGCAACTCTGCCATCGCCTCGCGAAGGGCAATTTCTTGCTGCCTCTGCGCGAAGCGCGCAAATCAGATGTGGGCCGCGAGCCCATGTATGAGCGGGCCATTGGCGTCATCTACCGGCCGCATACCGAATTCGCCAGCCACTATTTCAAGGCCGACCTTCCTGGACAGTTCGACGAATACATCTGGTTTGAAGAGAGCCAGGCCGTGACCCCGTTGGGCCGGGAAAAGGCCCCATCCCTGCCGCAAGGCCACCCCTTCGCCTTGGTCGACTGACGGCCGACTCGCCAAGCGCAACTCCGAGATGAAATTCAACATGAGCAATCCACAAGCCACCACCAGACTCCTGCAAGGCATCGAGGACCCGCGGGTGCGCGAGGCCTTCGAGAAGGTCGACCGCGCCCGCTTCGTTCCCGACGATCTCCGGTCCAAGGCCTGGGCCGATCACCCCCTTCCCATCGAGGACGAAGCCACCATTTCCCAGCCTTCGCTGGTGGCCAAGATGACCGAATGGACCGAGATCGGCCCCGGCCACCGGGTACTCGAAATCGGCACCGGCTCCGGCTATCAGACCGCAATCCTCGCCGAGCTCGCAGACGAGGTTGCGACCGTCGAATACAGTTCCATCCTCGGCAACTCCGCGCGCCAGCGGCTGGGAGAGCTCGGTTACGACAACATCCAGTTCCGCATTGGTGATGGAGCCCAGGGCTGGCCGGAGCACGCGCCATACGAGCGCATCCTCTCGACCGTGGCCTTTGCCGACACGCCCACCGTCCTGCTCGATCAGCTCCGTTCGGAGGAGGGCCTTGCCCTGGTGCCCGTCGGTCCGCCGGGTGGCGTGCAGAGGCTCACGCTCTACCGCAGGGATGGAGACCGGATCCTCGAGGAAGAGCTGACCCCCGTGCGCTTTCTGAGCCTGCGCTGAGACCGCCGCAAAAGTTCCCAGTTGCCACTCGGGCGCGGCGGCGGCGAAGCGCCAGGAAGAACCCGCCTAGCCCGGATCGTTCATGATTCTCGTGGGCGAGGCGCAGGAATTCCCGATCTTGCCAAGGCCGACGCTGAAAACGCAGTCAGGGCTGAGTTGACACTCTGTCCAACTGCCTTTTCAAGGAGAACGCAGGCAACATCGGGAGGGACAAGCCGCAGACCGAGGTTTCATGAAATTTCCGGGCTAGGCCGATGAGCAGAGTGGTGGAAGGTTCGGAGACTGCGTTGTATTCGCATGGGAAATGGTCAATTTACGCACCACCCGACAACGAGATTTCGACCTAGGAGATTGCCGCCGCCGGCCTCAAGTCCGTAGAGCGGGTCGGCACTCGACCTTTCAGAGCTTTCGGCGATCCCCGCGGCAAGCGGCTTGCCCTCGCTGCCGAAGGCCTTGAAGGAGGTCACCCAGCGGCTTGACTCGGCTAGCGCGAAGCCAACAACGGTGGGCAGGTTGCCCCCAAGGGCATTGAGATGGTGTTTCATCAATTCAAAAGCAAGATGGAGGAGCGCAAATTGTGGGCCAGCTCGATAATCGCCATGCGTCAGCACGCGGTTTTTGAATGCCTGGCCCACAACCTTTGCTTGCTCATCGAGCAGGAGATGAAGCGCATGGACTTGTGCGACGAAGTTGAAGAACAAAAGTCAAGCGTTAGAGGGCCGAGCCGAATCAACCATGAAGGCAGGCCAATGAGCAAACGTGAGAACTTCATTGGCACGGCGGTCGCCAGCGCGACACAGGGAACGGTTCGCTTGATTCGATGGCTGCAAGCCGCCCTCTACATGCCATAGCCCATGGAGCACGCCGTGGCCATGCTAAGGCGTGTCTGGGAAACCAAAATGTAGGTGAACTGTTCCACACCGATCGGAAGGAGAGAGCCCGGTGGTGGTGAAGTTGCCGCCCCGCGTCCCGGAGCCTGTGTCGAGGCGCTGCCTGAATCGGAATCCGATCCTCCATCGATCCCGTTCTTGTTCCGGATCCCGTGGCTGAGCCCCCTACCGAGCAAGTGTCCGACGCAGGGCAGGGTGGAGACATCCTTGCAAAACTGGCATCAAAGGCAGATTTTATTTGTGTTCTTATGAACTGTATCGCGTCATTGATCGCAAGCTTCGGAGCAGGGCTTATGAGAAAGCAGGATCCCACCCAATCCATTCGGCGGAATCCGCATCTCGGAACAAGGACCACACCAAACTCCCAACTCCCAACTCCCAACTCCCAACTCCCAACTCCCAAATTTGTTTCTATCGCCATCGCGGTCTGGTAGAGATCTAGGCCATGAACGATCTGCGTGGAGGTGTGCACTTCCGGGTGATCATAAACTGTTAACTTAACCGGTTAAGCATCACCCCAAATTCTAACCGGTTACTCAACAATACTGTTCTGCTAAAAAAATTCGGAAATATATTCTGGTAACGCTCGATCCAAGATGAAGACAATTATAACCATTCTACTGCTCATTGCTTCTCAAGCATTCGTTCAAGCAAGAAGCTTCTCATACTCAATTTATGTCTATGGAGTTGAGGGCGAGACAAAGGTCGACATCACTTCAGAGCTACCAGTCACAAAGAAGGAGAATCTTTCGATTGCAGAAGCCATAAAGTTTCTCGAAAGTGCACCTCAGTCAAGCAGTCTGACAAGAATTGCAATACTTGAAGATTTTGGTGGGAACGCCAGCCAGATACTGGATCACGTAAATAAAAATCCTACTATGATGCTAGCATTCTACCAAGGCTTCAGCTCCGAAGCCATGAAGCAAAATTTATATAAGCTGCGGGATGATAAGAAAAAACAGGCAGAATCGGGTCCCCGGGAGTGATTAGCTCCCGAGTCCCACACCACCCTGCGTACGGCTCCGTACAGGGCGGTTCCAATCAGACTCCCCGAACTTCATCGGGGTAGTGAAGAGCGATCCAGATGGCTTCCAGATTCGGAACGCCTTGTTCTTCTAACCAACGATTATTCAGCGCGTTTCGCACAGTTTCAACCTGACTCATCCGCCAATAGCCTTTCCGGCTACGCGTCGCCATGTGCACTTTGCTTGGGAAGACTCCCAAGGCCAGTAGATGGCGGCGGCGCGTGCGTGGCTGTTTCCATTGCTTCCAATAATACAACCTCACTCTCCTTCTGACCCATTCACTCAACTTCAGAACTTCCGAATAGGTTGAACTGAGCTTGTAGTAATTGAGCCAGCCACGGGCATACAGGTTAAGCTCGTCGATGACGTCCTTGACCCGATGCCCCCGGTTGCGGCTAGTGATCAGGCGCACCCGCTCCTTGAAGCGAATGCGCGCCTTCTGTGTCCATGCCAGCTTGGCCCTGTTATTCAATCGGTATCCGAGGAACTCACAGGATTTCAGCGGCGCGGCACGACTTTTGGCGCGGTTGACAATCAGTTGCAGTCGTCCCTCGCACTATCGTATCAATGATGTCAGCACCCGTTTCGCCGCATTCTTGCTTTTCACCATCACGATGAAGTCGTCGGCATATCTCGCGAATTTGTGTCCGCGTGATTCCAATTCCTTATCGAGCGGATCGAGCGCGATGTTGGCTAATAGGGGCGACAACGGGCCACCCTGTGGCACTCCTTGAGGCGTGGCCTCCCGGGTGCCATCGGGCAGTTCCACTCCCGCCATCAGGTAGCGCCGGATCAGACCGAGCACCCGAGGGCACTGAGTCTTTCCTAAAAGCGCATTCATCAGGCGGTCGTGATTGACCGTATCGAAGAACGATCTCAGGTCGCATTCCACCGCATGGCGGCGGCCTTCTTTCCAGCTTTTCTCCATCTCGGCGACCGCCATGTGGGCGGAGCGACCGGGGCGGTATCCATAGCTGTTTTCGCTGAAGTCCACTTCGAAGAGCGGACTCAGCACTTGTGAGACGGCTTGCTGGATCACGCGATCCAGCACCGTCGGTATGCCCAGCGGGCGCTGTGTCCCGTCGGGCTTTGGAATGAACACCCGACGCACTGGCGCAGGGTGGTAGGTTCCGTTTCTGATTGCCGCGGAAATCCTCGGCCAGTGTTCCCGCGCGAATGCGGGAAAGTCCTCGATGGTCATACCATCGATCCCCGGAGCA
>JAWVYP010000067.1:0-11677 GCA_033722655.1 Akkermansiaceae bacterium
GCCTCGCCGGAATTTTTCACCTTCGCCTCGATGGAAGACCTGCCTGCCGATCTCGAATGGAAGACCAACTGGGACAGTCCGGACATCGGTTCGCAGGACGCCAGAAAGGGCGGCACCTTCCACACCTTCTTCCCGGCCCTGTCCTTCCCGCCGACCATCCGCACCATCGGCCGCGACGCCAACAACGGCTTCCGCGGCGAGCATTGGGACCAGATCGAGATGGGCCTGGTCGATCTCCACCCCAACACCCTGGAGGTCATCCCCGGCCTGGCGGATCGGTGGGCCGTCGGCGAGGACGGCCGCACCATCTACTACCGCATCGACGAGAAGGCAAGCTGGTCGGATGGGGAGCCGGTGACCGCCGACGATTTCTTCATGACCTTCTACATCTCCCTTTCTGAGTACATCACCGGACCCTGGTATCGGCAATACTACGGCGAGATGTTCGAGAACATCACCCGCTACGACGACAAGCACATCTCCATCCGCCTCGCCCACCTCAAGCCCATCCCCGAATACTGGGGCGCCATCACTCCCTATGCCGCCCACTTCTACAGCGAGTTCGGGCCCGACTTCGAGGACCGCTACAACTGGCGCACTCGGCCAACCACCGGTGCCTACGTGATGAAGCCCGAGGACATCGTCAAGGGACGCTCCATCACCATGACCCGGGTCAAGGACTGGTGGGCCAAGGACCGCAAATACGTGCGCAACCGCTTCAATGCCGACCGCATCCACTACCTGCTGATCCGCGATGACGAGAAGGCCTTCGAGCTCTTCAAGAAGGGCCAGATCGACATGTTCCATCTCGGAATTCCGAGGCGCTGGTACGAGAAGATGGAAATTCCCGCCGTCTTCAATGGCTACATCGAAAAGGTCACCTTCTACAATGAATACCCGCGCATGCCCATCGGCCTCTACCTCAACCATCACAAGAGCCCCATGGACAATGTCGATGCCCGCATCGGCATCCAGCACGCCACCGACTGGCAGAGCGTGATCGACTACGACCTGCGCGGCGACGCCCAACGCCTGCACATCACCAACGATGGTTTCGGCATCTTCAGTCATCCCGACATCCGCACCCGGGAATTCAACCCCAAGAAGGCCCGCGAGGCCTTTGCCCGTGCCGGTTACACCGAGGTCGGAGCGGACGGCATCCTGCTCAACGAGAAGGGTCAGCGTCTGTCCATCGCCATCACCTACACCAAGTCACCCGTCATCGACAAACGGCTCCAGCGCCTCGCCGAGCGCGCCAAGCTTGCCGGACTGGAATACACACTCAACGGCATGGATGGCACCGCCAGTTTCCAGCAGGTGATGAACAAGAAGCACGAAGCCGCCTTCTGGGGCTGGGGCACCACCCCACCTTTCCCCCGCTACTTTGAGGGTTGGCATTCCTCCAATGCCTACGAACCGGATTCCAACAAGCCCATGGTCATGACCAACAACATTTCGGTCTACAACAATCCCGAGATCGATCCCCACGCCGAGACCGTCCGCTACGGAACCTCGATCGAAGAAATCCGCGAAGCCGCCTACCGCGCCGAGGAGATCCTCCACCGCGATGCCGCCTGGGTGCCCGGCTACAAGCTCGACTTCTACCGCCTGGCTTACTGGCGCTGGGTCCGCTGGCCGGACGACTTCAATGTCAAACTGACGCGCGAAGCCCAAGAAAGCTACGTCTATTGGATCGATGAGGAGATGAAGGTAGAGACCCTGGAGGCCATGGCCGAGGGCCGCAGCTTTCCCGAGGTCGATATCATCTACGACAAGTACAAGCAATGAAGGACGAAGGCTCAAAAGGCTCCAGGCAGGACGAACCTCTGCTCGAGGTGCGCGACCTGATCTGTGCCTTCGAGACCGAGGAGAACATCCTGCGCGCCGTCGACGAGATTTCCTTCACCGTGCCGCGCGGCAAGACCATGGGCATCGTGGGCGAGTCGGGCTGCGGCAAGAGTGTCACGGCGATGTCGCTCATCCGCCTGCTGCCCCAGCCCTCCGGCCTCATCCTCGGCGGCAGCGTGATGTTTGATGGCGAGGACCTGACCAAGGTGGCCGACAAGCGCATGCATCAAGTCAGGGGTGGCGAAATCGGCGTCATCTTCCAGGAGCCCATGACCGCGCTCAACCCCGCTCACCGGGTCGGCCGCCAGATTGCGGAGAGCATCCTGCTGCACAAGGAGGTCACCAAGAAGCAGGCCTGGGAGCAGGCGGTCGAGGCCCTGCGCATGGTGCGCATCCCCTCGCCCGAATTGCGTGCCGGCGATTACCCCCACCAACTCTCCGGCGGCATGCGCCAGCGGGTGGTGATCGCCATGGCCCTCGCCTGCCGGCCCAAACTGCTGATCGCCGATGAGCCGACCACCGCCCTCGACGTCACCGTGCAGGCCCAGATCCTCGACCTGATCCAGGGCCTCCAGGATGAACTCGGCATGTCCATGCTGCTGATCACCCACGACCTCGGCGTGGTCGCCGAAACCTGTGATGAAATGGCCGTGATGTACGCCGGGCGCATCGTCGAGCGCGGCACGGTCGAGGACATCTATCGCAAGCCGCGCCACGCCTACACCCAGGGCCTCTTCGACTCGATTCCGCGTCTCGAGCTGGAATCCAAGACCCGGCTCAACACCATTCCCGGATCGGTCGGTTCACTCACGGACTTCGTCCACGGCTGCCGCTTCTGCCAGCGGATGGGTCGCGAGGGCCCAACCCTCAAGAAGCGTCCTCCCAATCGCGAAATTGCCCCCGGCCACATCATCGAAGCCTGCCCCATCTGCGCCGATGGCGCCCAATCCGAATCATGAGCGAGTCCCCACCATTGTTGGAAGCCAAGGACCTGAAAGTGCACTTTCCGGTGCGCAGCGGCCTGCTGCTGCGCCAGACCGCATCGGTCAAGGCGGTAGATGGCGTCTCGCTCGCGGTCAGGCCCGGCGAGACCCTCGGCCTGGTGGGCGAATCGGGCTGCGGCAAATCCACCCTCGGCAAGGCCCTGGTGCGTCTGCTCAAGCCCGATGCCGGCAGCATTCATTTCGAGGGAGAGGACATCACTTCCATGGGCAACCGTGGGCTGTTTCCGGTGCGCCGCGACATGCAGCTCATCTTCCAGGACCCCGTCGAGTCTCTCAACGCCCGCATGAGTGTGCGCCAGATCATCGAAGAACCCTTCCTCATCCACGGCATTGGCAACAAGGCCGAGCGCCGCAAGCGTGTGGACGAACTACTCGACCGGGTCGGGCTGCCCGGAAGCGCCGCCGACCGCTACCCCTTCGAGTTTTCCGGTGGCCAGCGCCAACGCATCGGCATCGCCCGGGCCATTGCCCTCAACCCGAAAATGGTGGTTTGCGACGAGGCCGTTTCCGCCCTCGATGTGTCGGTGCAAAGCCAGATTCTCAACCTGCTGATGGATCTGCAGAAGGACCTCGGCATGTCCTACCTCTTCATTGCCCACGACCTCTCGGTGGTGAAGCACATCAGCGACCGGGTTGCCGTCATGTATCTCGGCAAGATCGTGGAGGTCGCCGACTCCGAGACCATCTACCGCAATCCACGCCATGCCTACACCAAGGCCCTGCTCTCCGCCATTCCCGAGCCGGTCCCCAACCGCAGTCGCGAGCACGACCTGCTCGAAGGTGACGTTCCTTCCCCCATCGACCCGCCCAAGGGCAGCGCCTTCGGTCACCGCATCGGCCATCCCCGCTACGAGCAAACCATCGGCATGAATCTCGGGCTGGTGGAAATCGAGCCCAATCACTGGGTCGCCGCCGATCCCTGCTGCCTCAGTGAAGAGGACTGGAAGAAGGCCAAGACAATCGAGGATTGAAAAATCCCTGAGTGGGATCTGCATTTTCATCTTTCCCCTTTGGAGAAAGGGCATCATTTTTTCGGTCCTTACCCATCCCCTCCATACCCTATTCCATCCCCCCTGCATGTCTGACCCCGTTCTTTACGTCAAACCTGGCTGTCCTTGGTGCGAAGATGTTGCCGATTACCTCCACTCCAGGAACATCTCCGTGCAAATCGTCGTCGTTTCCGGCAATGCCGAAGCCATGAAGGAAATGATCGAACTCTCCGGCCAAGACAAAGCCCCGACCCTGAATTGGCACGGTGAAGTCCTCGCCGACTTCGGTGTGGAAGAATTGGTTCCGTTTCTCGAGAACAAACTGTAGCGGCAACGACCGAAGGACCAAGGAGTAAAGCGAGTTGGCTATCATTTCATCGGCATCGGCGGATGCCGCATTCTTCGTGGATCGAATGGACTGAGATCAGTCTATGACCGCCGAGCGAAACCAACGGCGGTCATAGACCGCCGCTACAGTTCAAGCATACCCATTTTCCTCCAGCAAGCGCTTGAGCTTGCGCCTGGCAGAGAGCTTGGCTGCGGAATTGAGTCGATCGACAAACAGCACCCCATTGAGGTGATCGATCTCGTGTTGCAGCGCACGTGCGAGCAAGCCATCCGTCTCGATTTCAAGCGTGCTGCCATCCAACTGCGGCAACTTCACCTTCACCGACTCGGGCCGGCGTACGTCCGCACTGATTCCCTGAATGCTGAGGCAACCCTCGGTGTCGCTCTCCTTGTCCTTGCCGAGCTCGATTTCGGGATTGATGAAGACCAGTGGCATGATGGAAGCCAACTCGGCGTCCTCGCCATTCACCTTGAGGTAAGAGATGCATTCCGGGTCGTGGGAAACATCCACCACCGCCATGCGGATGTCGCGCGCCACTTGCGGAGCAGCCAGGCCCACCCCGTGGGCATCCTTCATGGTCTCGATCATGTCCTCGGCAAACTGACGGATTTCGTCGGTCACCTCCGCAACCGGTCGACATTTCTGGCGCAGCACCGGGTGGCCGTATTGGACGATTTCGAGAACCATGAGGGAAACTAGGCAGGGTGGACTGGATCGGTCAACTGGATCAGAGGGTCCAAAGCCAGCCGATGGTCGCGGTCAGGTCCTGACCAAGGCGGTAGCCATTCACGTCCTGCCAGATTGGCAGACGCAGATCCATGCCGATGCGGTGACTCTCGGCTACTTGCACGCTCAGACCCAGAACGGCGTCCAACTGCATGCCGCCGTAGTTTTCTCCCCAAGCCGTGGGTACCGTGCGGGCACCCGGAGGCATGGGTGGCGTGCGCGCGACATCGGCTTGGGAACCCTGAAGCTGATCCTCCCAGCGGAAACCCAAGCCGGCATTCACCGAGAGCCAGTTGCATGGGCAGGTGCTCACCCAAGCGTCCAGCTCAGCACGATGGCCGAGGTGATAGTCGTGATGGTTCTTGTCGGTTCGAAACACACCGCGCGCCTGGGCTCCGAAGACCCAGTCATCCGCATGATAACGATACGTCAGTGAGGGCAGAAGATCGATGCTGCCCGAGCCCGGTTGCATCGCAGCGGGCAATTGGCGGCTGAGCCGACCTCCGGGCCCGGGAACGATATCACGCTCCGAGATCGAACCGGTCGGCAGGCTGATCCCGAAACCGCCGTGCAGATGGTGATCTCCCTGATCAACCATGCGCAGTAGAGCACTGAGCTTAAGGTCACCGACCCCGCTCGATCGGGTATCGAAGCCGCGGTTGCCACCGTTTGCCATCAGCAGCATCGCAGCCCCCGAATTGATCACATGCTCCATGTCGTTTTGCACATGGGGCAGCATGGCCATGAGGGTCACATCCTCGCTTGGAGCGTACATGACACCGAGCATCTGCATCTCCATGGTCATGCGGGTGGGACTGACCAGATAGTTGGCGGAATGAACAGCAGCGGGAGACACCGAATTGGATCCGTCATACATGCCGTCCATATCCATGAACATGTGTCGAAGTGAGATCATCCATTCGCCCTGTGGGTGAAGGTGATCCCCCATCACCGAGATGGGCACGGTGGGCTGACCATCGTGACCGCAGCCACAGACGGGTGAGCAATCACAAGGATTGCTCGCGAGAACAAGGCCGCTCGATGCGGCAAAGAAAAGAATCAGTATTGGTTTCATTGAAATAAGTGGTTTGAAAGAGATTGAGAATTGGGAGCCGGACACGGAGGTGCACGGAGCAATGGGGCCACACGCAAGCGCGCTGGCGGATCACAAGATGCCGACGCTATCGGCTGGGCTCAGACCACACACTTCGGTGGCGGAGCAAGCGGCACTTCCAACCAGCTGGTCCGAATCCTCTCGGGTTCAAGATGAGAAACAAATGGCAGCTCAATGCCATGGGGAGACTTCAGATACAGCGCCTGCGGACATTGCAAATCCTTGAGCTTCTCCTGGCTCTTGGTCTGCATGGGTTCAGGAGAATTGGGTTCTCCCTGCTTGGCCTCGGCAATCGCCTCACACAGGCAACAGGGTTTGCCTCCACTGAAGGTGTCCTCAGCCGCTTTCAAAAGACCGCCCTCCTCGCTGTAGCTCCACAGCATGCCAGCCCAGGCCACGCATTGCAGCATGCCGTAATGACCACCCGTCAAACACAGGCAGATAAACATGAGGGGAATCAGACGCAGGTGGCGCACGGCTCTCCGTGTGCATCACCCCGCCACCACGGTCAAGTTTGAGCAAAGCTTGGAACAATTTTCCCCTATCCTCATGTCAATTCATGGTCTTAAATGACCGATATGCGCAAAGAATTGCTCAAAGACCCCGTGTTCTCCATGGCCATGGAACAATTCGACGAGGTCGCCGACTTCCTGGAGCTCGATGAGGAGATTCGCGAACGCTGCCGCTGGCCCAAGCGCTGGATCACGGTGAGTGTGCCGGTGCGAATGGACGACGGCCGCACCCAAGTCTTTCACGGCCACCGCGTCCAGCACCACCTCACCCGTGGCCCGGTCAAAGGCGGGCTGCGTTACCATCCGGATGTCAAACTCGGCGAAATCACCGCCCTGGCGATCTGGATGACCTGGAAATGCGCCCTCATGGACCTGCCCTTCGGCGGCGGCAAGGGCGGCATCGCCTGCGACCCCTCCCAAATGTCCCAAGGTGAACTCGAGCGGCTGACCCGTCGCTTCACCATGGAGATGATTCCCTTCATCGGCCCCAACATTGACGTCATGGCTCCCGACATGGGCACCAATGAGCAGACCATGGCCTGGATGACCGACACTTACTCCACCCACAACGGCCACCTCGAGCCCTCCATTGTCACCGGCAAACCACTCACCCTGCAGGGCTCGCCCGGACGCACCAAAGCCACTGGACACGGCGTCGCCTTCCTGGCCTCCAACGCGCTGGAGCAGCTCGGCAGTTCCACGGCAGGTGCGAGTGCCATTGTGCAGGGCTTCGGCAACGTCGGTTCCCATGCGGCTCACACGCTCGACACTTACGGCGTGGCGGTCAAAGGCATCTCAGACGTGCATGGCGCCATCTGGAATGACCAACAAATCCATCTCGCCAAGCTGCGCAAGCACCTCGCCAAGGAGGGAACGGTCGCCGGTTTCGCCGAAGCCGAAGCCATCGATCCGCAGGAAATGCTCACCCAGAAATGCGACATCCTCGCGCCCTGCGCCATGGACCGCGCCATTCACAAGGACAACGCACCCAAACTCCAATGCCGGGTTCTGGCTGAAGGAGCCAACGGCCCGACCACTCCCGAAGCCGACCGCATTCTCAACCAGCGCGGAGACGTCCACATCATCCCCGATGTGCTCTGCAATGCCGGCGGCGTGACTGTTTCCTACTTCGAGTGGGTGCAGAACTTGCAGCGCTACCGCTGGACTGAGCGCGAGGTGCTGACCAAGCTCGAGACCATGTTGCAGCGCACTCAGCAGGAGGTCACCCGCTACGCCAAACGCCACAAGATCACCCAACGCACCGCCGCTCAGGCATTGGGCGTGTGCAACGTCGCCAAGGCCAAGTCGACCCGCGGCATGTTCCCGTGATGCTCATTCTTGGCCGACAAAGCCGGATTGAGAATTGAGGACCCTACCCCTTCCCGCTTGCAGTGAATCTGGCGTTTTTGTTCGCTCCCTGCACGCTTCCTGCTACCTCCCCCTCAGCGCAGGCCTCCCGCCTTCCCAAGCTGAAGCCACCCACCCTGCAGGCAGAGACCCTCCCAGGCACAAGCCACCCACCCTCCCAAGATGACTCGCGAACAAGAAAAGCTGGCCGAAGACAAGGCCCGCAAGGCCAAGTGGCGGCGCTGGGGTCCGTTCCTCAGCGAACGCCAGTGGGGCACGGTGCGCGAGGACGACTCGGACCACGGCCACAGCTGGTCGGCCTTTCCCCACGACCACGCCCGCCGCCGCGCCTACCGCTGGGGCGAGGACGGCTTGCAGGGCTGGAGTGATCGCCAATGCCGCATGTGCTTTGCACCCGCTTTGTGGAACGGCCGGGATCCCATCCTCAAGGAGCGCCTCTACGGGCTGGGCGGCCACGAGGGCAACCACGGCGAGGACGTCAAGGAGTGCTACTACTACCTGGACTCGACCCCTTCCCATTCCTACACCAAGGCTCTCTACAAATACCCGCACGCGGAGTTCCCCTACACCGGCATTCTCGATCAGAACCGCAAGCGCAGCCGCAAGGACCCCGAACTCGAACTCGCCGACACGGGCATCTTCAAGAACGGCCGCTACTTCGACGTCGTGCAGGAAGTCGCCAAGCGCTCGCCCAACGACATTCTGTGGAAGATCACGGTGACCAACCAAGGACCGGTTCCCGCCACCATCCACGTCTTGCCCCAAATCTGGTTCCGCAATGTCTGGGGCTGGGGCGAAGACCATCCGGAGTATCCGGCGGAGATGCCTGTGATCCGCGGTCATGGCACGCACCTGGCGGTGCATCACGAAACCCTGGGCAAGCACTACTTCCTCGTCGATTCACCCGACGGCAGTAAGATCAAGTGGCTCTTCACCGGCAACGACACCAACCATGTTAGCCTCGGCGGCAAGAAGAACGACACGCCCTACACCAAGGACGCCTTCCACCGCCACATCATCGATAAGGAGAAAAAGGCGGTGAACCCCGAGCCGGAAGGCACCAAGGCCGCCGCCCACATCCGCAAGCTGCTCGCCCCCGGTCAATCGGTGACCATCCGCTGCCGCCTGCATTGGGAGAAGGAGTCCAACGGGCTCATGGGTTTCGATCAATTCGAGGAGAGCTTTGCGCAGTGCATTCACGAATGCGACGAGTTCTACCGCGATGTCATTCCCGACAACATTTCCGAGGAAGAATACATGATCTGCCGCCAGGGCTACGCGGGCATGTTGTGGACCAAGCAGTTTTACTACTACGACATCGATCAGTGGCTGAACTCCGGCGCCACCCAACCTCCCTCCAAGGGGCGCACGGAAGGCCGCAACCACGACTGGCCCCATTTCCACGCCAGGGACATCCTCTCCATGCCCGACAAGTGGGAATACCCCTGGTTCGCCGCCTGGGACACCGCCTTCCACATGATCCCTTTCGCCAAGGTGGATCCGGACTTCACCAAGCATCAGTTGCTCCTGCTCTTGCGCGAGTGGTACATGCACCCCAACGGCCAGCTGCCCGCCTACGAGTGGAACTTCTCGGACGTGAACCCACCCGTGCATGCCTGGGCCTGCTGGCGCGTCTACAAGATCGCGGACAAAAAAGGCAGTCGCGACCTGCTCTTCCTCGAACGCGCCTTCCAGAAGCTGCTGCTCAACTTCACCTGGTGGGTCAACCGCAAGGACGTCGAGGGCCGCCACGTCTTTGGCGGTGGCTTCCTCGGCCTCGACAACATCGGGGTCTTCGACCGCTCCCAAGCCCTTCCCGGCGGAGGCCACCTCAATCAGGCCGACGGCACCGCCTGGATGGCTTCCTACTGCCAAGTGATGCTGGTGATGGCGCTCGAGCTGGCATTGGAGAAGCCTGCTTACGAGGACATCGCCTCCAAATTCTTCGAACACTACGTCAACATTTGTGACGCCATCAACTCGCTGGGCGGCACCGGCCTGTGGGACAAGGAGGACGGCTTCTATTACGACCAGCTCATCATCGATCACGACAACCCCATCCCGCTCAAAATCCGCTCGCTGGTCGGGCTGCTGCCGCTGTGCGCGGTGACCGTGCTCAAGCAGGAGACCATCGATGCCCTGCCGGGCTTCCGCAAACGCATGGACTGGTTCCTGACCAATCGTCCGGAGCTACTCAAGTATGTCACGGTGCGCCGGGTCGAAAAAAACCAGAAGGGTGGTCGGGTGCTGCTGGCCATCCCCTCCAAGAAGCGGCTTGAAAAATGCCTCTCCTATCTGCTCGATCCGGATGAATTCCTCTCGGACTTCGGCATCCGCTCACTGAGCAAGGCCCACGAGAAGCAACCCTTCGTGTTTGAACACGGCGACCAACGCCACGAGGTCAGCTACAGCCCGGGCGAGGCCACCACCGACATGTTCGGCGGCAACTCCAACTGGCGCGGGCCCATCTGGTTTCCCACCAACTTCCTCAT
The DNA here is from genome assembly GCA_033722655.1 of Akkermansiaceae bacterium. Lineage (GTDB taxonomy): Bacteria > Verrucomicrobiota > Verrucomicrobiia > Verrucomicrobiales > Akkermansiaceae > Luteolibacter. Next base: position 10,403 of record JAWVYP010000067.1, read on the forward strand.
CATCGAGGCCCTCGAGCGCTACTACCACTTTTACAAGGACGACTTGCAGGTCGAATACCCGACCGGCTCGGGCAAGATGACCACTCTGGACAAGATCACCGAAGACCTCAGCGATCGTCTGATCGGACTGTTGATGCCCGGCGAGGACGGGCGCCGCCCCTGCTTCGGGGATGCGACCCGTTACCGCGACCAGAAGGACTGGCAGGGCCTGCTGCTCTTCCACGAATACTTCCACGCCGAAACCGGCGAGGGACTGGGCGCCTCGCACCAGACCGGCTGGACCTCGCTCATCGTGCGCCTCGTGCGCGAGCGCATCAAACGCAAGCAGTCCAAGCCCCTGAGCGCGGCCGAGCCGACTTGAAGGTCTGCTCGATCAGCCCGCCGGGCCGACCTTGACGAAGGCACCGGTATCGGCAGCAAAGCTTTTGAGTCGAAAGCCATCCATCTTGAGCTCGCTCACCTCAATCTTGAGCGCGTAGTCCTGAAACTTGTCGCCGGTCACCGGACTCTCGGGCATCTCAGCACCCTCCTTGAGTTTGCTCTCCACCACACTGAGAGCATCGGCAGGCAGAGCGACCGTGGCTTCGGGCTTGGGCACGTCGGGAAAGAGGCCGCAGGAATGCTGGTTGTTGATCCACTTGCCGATTTCCTCAGCTCCGGTGCCCTCCTTGAAGAGCTGCACCTTGCCCGTCAGGGTGAACTTGCCGCCCTCGTGCTTGATGTCGAGCTGCAGCACGGCGTCCTGATCGGCAAAGGTGTAGAAGATGAGGGTGTCGCGTGGACCGATCTGGCCGTGACGGATTTCCTGCTTCTGGGCCGCAGCGACGTCGAGGTCACGGGCGGAGGCAGTGCCTGCAGAACAGAGGGTCAGCAAGGCGCAGAAAATGAAGAATGGGGATTTCATGGTCATTGGGTTGTTACTCAACACTCTGACACATCCCGGGCCAATGTCTTGGCAAAAGTCGTAAAGCCATGGTGGTCTGCTCGTGGGATTGACCTGAGATCCCATTCAAATCAAGCTGCGGCATGGATCAAAAGCCAATCTCTCGCCGTCGCCTCATCTCCGGGGCTGCCTCTGTTGCCGCCCTCAGCGCCTTGGGCACCAGCTCCAGCCAAGCTCAGGACAAGCCCGCCCAAAAAGCCGCACTCAAGAAAGGCGCGGTCATCCTGTTTCAGGGCGACTCCATCACCGACGAAGGCCGCAAGAAGGATGTCCTGGAGCCCAACGATACCAAAGGCTTGGGCCGGGGCTACGCCGCCGATGTGGCCGGCACC
>JAWVYP010000068.1:0-11671 GCA_033722655.1 Akkermansiaceae bacterium
CAACGGCAAGAAGTTCCGCTCCAAGGACGGCCTGCTCGACCTGCTGCGCGAGGAAATGGAGAGCACCGCCCTCTACGAGCCCATCCACCTCATCGGCAAGGACATCGAAATCGCCTTCACCCACAGCCCCGAAAGCAGCGAGGAGTATTACTCCTTCGTCAACGGCCAGAACACCTCCCAGGGCGGCACCCACCTCGCCGCCTTCCGCGAGGCACTGGTCCAAGTGGTGCGTGGCTTCTACAAGAAGCAATACGATCCCTCGGACATCCGCGCGGGCATCGAGGCCGCGATCTGTGTGCGCATCGTCGAACCTGTCTTCGAGTCCCAGACCAAGACCAAGCTCGGCTCGACCACCATCGCCCCCGATGGCGACTCCCTGCGTGCCTTCATCGGCAACTTCCTCAAGGCCAACCTCGACAACTACCTGCACAAGCACCCCAAGGTCGCCGAGGCCATCCAGAAGCGCATCCAGGCCGCCGAGCGCGAGCGCAAGGACATGAAGGGCATCAAGAAGCTGGCCCGCGAGCGCTCCAAGCAGGCCAAGGTGCACAACAAGAAGCTGCGCGACTGCCGCATTCACTTCGACACCAAGCACAAGCGCCGCAAGGAATCGACTCTCTTCATCACCGAGGGTGACTCGGCCTCCGGCTCGATCACCAAAAGCCGCGATGTCGAAACCCAGGCCGTGTTTTCGCTGCGCGGCAAACCGCTCAACAGCTACAGCCTTTCGCGCAAGATCGTTTATGAGAATGAGGAGTTCGCCCTTCTGCAGGCCGCACTCAACATTGAGGCCGGCATCGAAGGCCTGCGCTACAGCAGGGTCGTCATCGCGACCGATGCCGATGTCGACGGCATGCACATCCGCCTGCTGCTGCTGACCTTCTTCCTTCAATTCTTCCCCGAGCTCATCCGCGACGGCCACCTCTTCATTCTGGAGACTCCCCTGTTCCGGGTGCGCAACAAGAAGGAGACCCTCTATTGTTACAGCGAGGACGAGCGCAAGAAAGCGGTCGAGAAGCTCGGCAAGAGCGCCGAGATCACCCGCTTCAAGGGCCTCGGCGAAATCTCACCCGACGAGTTCGGCTTCATGATCGGCAAGGACATGCGTCTCGACCCGGTCGAATACGAGGAGGGCAAGGGCGTGAAGGAGCTGCTCTCCTTCTACATGGGCAAAAACACCCCGAATCGCCAGGAGTTCATCATCGACAACCTCCGCGAGGACGTCGACAAGCAGCTGATCGAGGCCTGAAACAGGTTGCCTGACCGCTCATCCGGATGCATGATGGACTCAAAGGTGAAATAGGGATCCAGCGCCCATACATTCGATGAATAATTCGCGTTCAGATCCGTCCAAGGGTTCACGGGAAGAACCCGGGGACCACCAACTGGTCGCCCAGGCCCAGAAGGGAGACCTTCAGGCCTTCGACGAGCTGGTGACCCGCCACCGCTCCCGCATTTTCGCCATGATCCGCAACATGACCCACAACGAAGCCGAGGCATGGGACCTCTCCCAGGAGGTCTTCATCAAGGCATGGAAGGCACTACCCCGCTTCCAAGCCCGCGCCCGCTTTTCGACCTGGCTTTACCGGATCGCCCACAACCTCGTCTACGACTGGGCCCGCAAGCGCAAGCTCGAGAGCGCGGGAGAGCTCAACGACGAAATCTTTGGCGAGGAGCGCATCGACGCCGCCTCCACCACCACCCCCCACCACGCGGCCCAACCGGACGATGCCCTCGCCAGCAACGAACTGCGCGTCAGGATCGAGGCCGCCATCGCCAAGCTTTCCGACGACCATCGCCAAGTGGTGGTCCTCAAGGACATCCAGGGACTCGCCTACAAGGAAATTGCCGAGATCATGGACTGCTCCATGGGAACGGTGATGAGCCGACTTCACCACGCCCGCAAAAACCTCCAATCCCTATTGAAAGATGAACGCCCCTCCTGATGACAACACCCTGGCCCTATGGCTGGACGACGAGCTCGAAGGTGAAGAATTCGAGCGGGTCGAAGCCTGGGCCGTCGATCACCCCGACCAGCTCGCCGCCCGCGAACAGGTCCGCAAATGGCGCAAGATGATTGCGGGATCCGTTCCCGCTGCCGAGGAGCCCCCCGCCCCCGAGTTCTTCAACGAGCGCATCCTGCACTCCATCCGTGAGTCACAGCACGCCGCCACGGACAAGAGCCGCAAGTCCAGCAGCTGGAATCCGGTCTGGATACCTCTCGCGGCCTGTGCCGGCATGGCCTTGGCCTTCTGGCTTGGGGCCCTGCTTCAGCCCGAGGCGCAACCCATCACCGGCGAGCAGAACATACCCACCAATAAGCCCAATCTCTACGTCCCCGAAGACGGAGTGAATGCCGAGTGGATCAGCAGTGCGGATGCCTCGGCCACGGTCATCGTCCTCAAGGGCGTCAACGCCATTCCCGACGAGGTCGACTTCACCGCCACCGCCCTCAACCACACTTGGCGCGAAATCGATTCCACGGCTTCCAGCGACAACCTCGAATCCGAAGAATGATGAGACTGCTGCCCATCGTCCTCCTCGGCGCCTTCCCGTGCCTGCCATTGGCATCCGCCCAAGTGGATCCCGGCAAGCAGGTCGTCGGGCGGATCAAGGTCGAAGTCTACCATGCCACGGACGGCGATCCGAAACTGGCCGGCAAGCATGCCAAGCCCATCGGCGTGGATCTGGCCAAACGCCTGCGCCGTGAGGAGCAGATGCGCTTCAAGCACTACCGCCTGCTTGGCACCGACACCAAGGAGCTGTTTCGCAGCTACGAAAACTGGGCAGAGCCGGTAAAACCATCCGATGAGATCATGGTCCGCTTCGAAGCCCAGTCCGATCCGGGGCCCGACAAGGCCTTGCTCGACCTAGAGCTGTGGCTGGGCCGCAAGAAAATCGTCAAGACCGACATCCAGCTGGCTCCCGATACCCCCCTCTGGGTGCGCGGACCCGCCTGGCGCCAGGGACACTTGATCATTGCGGTATCGCTGCTGAGCGCCGAAACTGACGGCAAATGAAATCCCTAATTGCCATTCTGTGCCTGTTCTCCAGCTGTGCCTGGGGCAGCCTCAAGTTCGAGACCACCGTCATCGAGGCGGACGCTCCTCTCGGCGCTGACAAGCTCGCCGTGGATTTCCATTTCACCAATGAGGGAGAGGAGAACACCATCATCACCAAGATCAAGAGGGACTGCGACTGCCTGACCATCCAAGCCAATGGCGGCACCACTCTTCCCAAAGGAAGGAAGCGCTACCGCCCTGGTGAAGGCGGCATCATCCGCGCGGAATTCGACCTCGGCAACAACAAGGGGCTCGTCGAACAGCGAGTGGCTCTCTGGTTGGAAGGCGATCCTGAAGACAAACCCTCCATCCACCTCGTTGCCCGGATCGAGATTCCGGAACTCATCAACCTTTCCACCAAAACGCTCAAGTGGGAGGTCAACTCCAAGCCGGAAACCAAGCCCATCGACATCGTCCTGAAAGGTGAAACGCCGATCCACGTGACCGACATCAGCTCCACTTCCAAGGATTTCCAAATCGAACTCAAGACCGTGGAGGAAGGCCGGCACTACCAGTTGCAAGTCACTCCAAAGTCCACAGAAATTCCCGGGATCGCGGTGATCCAGATCGACACCGACTCGAAGATCAAAGGACAGAAAAGCAGTCAGGCTTTTGCGATGGTGCATCGGCCATGAAGTTCAACGCGCCACTGCAAGCCCTGACCATTGGGGCACTCTCCTTGGTCGCAGCTGCCATCACCTGGGCGGTGGTCGATCCCCCGGAACCGGAGAAAACAAGCTGCGATCCTGCCACCATCCCCGATGGTGAAATTTGCCTGCAGAGCATTGATGACGAGCAAGGCGTATTGTGGGTCGATGCCCGTTCTCGCAAAGAATGGGAGCGCAATGGCCTGAATGACTCACTGCTCTGGAACTTGGATGCCGATGAAGACATGAACGCCTTTGAGAGGGAGTTCTTCATGACAGCCGCCCCGCGCGCATCCGACGGGACCCTGCAGGTGGTCGTCTACTGCAGCGACAAGCAGTGTGGTACCAGCAAGCAGGTCGCCGCGCGCATCCGCAAACTGGATCTGCCCATGGAGGTGCGCGTTCTGCATGGCGGCTGGCGAGCGCTCAAGCAAGCAGGACGCATTCCGGGCCCGTGACCCGCTTCAGCGGGGCCCCCAGCCGAAGCGGGTGATGTCCACCGCTTCCAACCAGGCTTTGTCCCGACCCTCTTGGGTATTCCAGCGCAACTTGACCCGGCATGTCGTCGGGCTGCCGAAACGCAGGAGCACTTCATCCGCTTCCAGCAGTTGTGAGAACGCTCCCTCCCTGTCGACATAGGCGCGTGCAATCTCACCCTCGTGGTCGCGCCCCATCAGCTTGAGGGTCATCTTGCCGTCGGGATCGGGTACATCGGAGCCCGCGCTGCGGGCCAGGAGTACGGCAACCACATCGAAATCCGCGGCCTCCTCCCGGGGCCTGGACGCATAATCGGCCAGACGACCTCCCCACAAATCAAGGAAGGGGTCGGCGAGCAACTTCGGTGACTGATCCGGTCGGACCCGGACCACCATCCGGTGAGCCTGCTCCCTGTCATCCTCGCCCGACATGGTCACGGCAAAGACGTGATCCGTATGGCCGGCTTCCGGATGCGGGTCCTCGTAATCGAGTTCGATGCGCTTGCCCTTGGGCAAGGGGCCATCGAGTGCGGATTCAAGCAACAGTTCGGGGGAGCTTTCGGTGATCATCATCGGCCAGCGCTCCCGCAAGCTGGAGGCATCGAGAAAGTCACGCAGCAGCTCCTCGGGACTGTGATCGCGGTAGGGGGCATCGTCCATGGCTTCGAACCCGCCCTGCCCTGCGTCGGACACTTGCTCGGTAGGGGACTCGGCAACGGGATCCGGTGAAGGATCGGGTTCCGATTCGGATTCCGTTTCAGTCGGCACCTCGGCCATCGGCTCCGGAACGCGGGACGGCAACTTCACCACCACCGGGCCCTCCCCTTCCACATTGGGACGGGGCTTGCGTTTGACCAATACAGGTGTCGGCTGGGAAGTGTCATTTGAGGCAAGGTCTTTCCCACTGTCCTTTGCGGTGCTGGATCCGTGCAGTCCGCTGAAGTTGATCTGGATATCGACCACCACGGCCGCAACGAGCAGCACCAAGGCCGCAACTCCCCAGGACCAGCCCTGCAAGTACCAAGGCTTTCTAGGGCGAAGATCCCCGGTGGCTTCGGCTGCTCCGGCTGCTCCGGCTGATGCAAGAGGCTCCTCCAGCGCTTCAAGCTCCTCGCTGTCCTCGGACCCAGCCGAGACCGACTCCATGTCATGCCACTCATCGCCAGGCAATTCTTCCTCCATCGCCACTTCGGGCAAGGCCGATGGCAAATACTCCTCGGTTTGCACCTCTTCTGAAGGCAACTCCTCCATGGCGGGCAAATCCAACTCAACCTGATTGTCTGAAAACTCCTGGTCGCTCTCCAATTCCGCCTTCGGTTCCGCCAAGGTCTCTGGGGCCGGCTGCGGGTTGCGGATCAGCTTGGGAAAGATGGGTGCCACTTGAGGCAGTTCAGCAGTCTGCCCTTCCTCTGCCACGGGCTCATCTTCAGCAGTGAGCTCTGGCTCTGGCTCTGGCTCTGGCTCTGGCTCTAGCTCAACTGGCTCAACTGGCTCAACTGGCTCAACTGGCTCAACTGGCTCAACTGGATCAACTGGATCAACAGACTCAACTGGCGCAACGGATTGGGGCGGCGTCGGCGGCTCGACGGGCTCAGCTGCTGGCTCGGACTCATCGGGCCACGGCGCCGAAATGGTGGCCTGGCAGTGAGGGCAGGGTCCAGTGACCCCCGCCAATTCCACCTCCACTGATAACCGGGTGTCGCAGGCCGGGCAGTTGAAGATGATTTTTTCCTCTTCCATGAAGATGCCACAGCGTGCCGTTCCCGGCACCTGCCGTCAATCATGCAGGCTTAGTGCGGATCTTTCATGATTCTCGTGGGCGAGGTGCAGGAATTCTCGATCTTGCCAAGGCCGATGCTGAAAACGCAGGCAAAATTGGCAAGGACGAGTCGCAGACCAAGATTTCATGAACGATTCGGGCAAGGGAATCGCTAATTGAAGGCGCTTCCTTAGCACAGAGCAGACCTATGCCGCCTGGCGGAGCAGCGCCACCATGACACCCTGGATCACCAGTTCGCTGACAGGTTCCAGATCCGGGAACTCTTCATTCTCGGCTTGGAGGTAGGGTTTGCCATCCTTGATGACATAACGCTTGAGGGTGGTCTCGCCATCGATGAGAGCGGCCACTACATCCCCCTTGCGCGGTTCACGCACTTCGAGGATCACCGTATCTCCGCTGCAGATGTGGGCGTCGATCATCGAATCGCCACGCACCCTCAGGGCAAAGGTTTTGTTTCTGCCATTCACACCAAAGGCCGCTGCATCCAGGGCAATGGTGCCTTCCGGATCCGGTTCGGCGTCCTGGCCCATGCCGGCGGCAATCTGGCCGTAGACGGGCACGTCGATCATTTCGCCACGGTCCAATTCCTCGGGAAAGACCACAGCACGGGCCTTGCCCGGCAGACGGTGGATGGCTCCCTTGCGCTCGAGCACCCGCAGGTGGCTCATCGCGGCGGTCTGGCTGGCGAAGCCGAAGTAGTGCTGGATTTCGCGGGTGGACGGCATGATTCCGGTTTCCCGGTGCGACTTGCGCAGGTAGTCGAGAATCTCCTGTTGGCGTTTGGTGAGGTCTTCAGGCATTGTCTTATGAACAGTGTTCTTAGGAACAGAATATCAAAACCCGCCCTGCCACAAGGGAAAAATCCGACCTCTCACATGATGCTGACCACTGCAAGCCGGCCACAGTTGACGTATTCAGCGCCCAGCGTTATCACAATGGGCGATGAAACACCCAAGGCTTTTCTCATTCATCGCCATGCTGGCATTGGCATTGGCGCCCGCCCTTTACGCCCAGTCGTCGGAAGGCAAAACCATCGATGAGTTGAAGCCCTACATGAAGGAATTCTACGCCCTGCCTGAGCAAGAGCGTAGGGCCTATATCGAGCACCAACAGGAGGCATCGCGCCTGTTCAACCAGAAGCGCATCTTCGAGAGCCTCGAGGAACTCAGGAAAGCCGAGAAGATATTCGACAAGGGGCCGGAGACCTGGAACCTGCGCGGCAGTTGCTACGTCGAGCTGCGCGCCTTCGACAAGGCATTGAAGTGCTTCGACAAGGCACTTGAGATCGCCCCCGAAAACCTCAGCGTCGAATTCAATATCGCGGAGGTCCATTTCGTGAGCCGCCAATGGCAGAAAGCCCACGATGCCTTCAAGGCCCTGCTCGAGAAACTTCCAGAGCAAGCCATCGCCCTCAGCCGCATCAGCGAGTTCAAGCTGCTGCTTTGCAAGATCAAGCTCGGCAAGATGGAGGAAGCGGTCCGCCTCGCCAACAAATACGATTACCTCGACGATTCCCCCTACCACTACTACGCCAAGGCCGTCCTGGCCTTCGAGGAGGGAGACGAGAACGAGGCCCAGAAATGGATGTCGCAAGCAACCCGCATCTTCAGTAGCGCCAACATCCTGGCCCCTTGGCACGACACCATGATCGAGGTCGGCTACGTCAAGAGCTTCTTCGGGGGAGACAGAGAGTGAGCGCAGCCCAGCTACGGGGATCCGGCATCGTCCTGACAGAGCAAGTCTCGCATCGGCGTAAGTATCCGCATTCTTCTCCCATGAAAATCATCCTTCTCTCCACTGCGGCCATTGCCGCCCTCTTCACCACCTCCTGCAACACCTTCATCGGCATGGGTCGCGACCTGCGGCTGCTGGGTGAAGGCATCGAGAACACCGCCCATGGCAGCGGCAAGAAAAAGACCGACAATCCGCCTGCAGAGTCCGGGGCCGCCCCAATCTACTGAGCCGGTCTCAGTATCCGCGCCAGAATAGCAGGGCGCAGATGACAACGGCCAGGCCATAGGCAAGACCTGCCAGACTGAGCACTTGCCAGCGGGTCTTGCGGTCACGCAGCCAGTCGAGACCATCGCGAAAGAGGTAGGGCTTGCCGACCAGGAACATCGAAATGGTCAGCATCGGGTAGGCGTAGATGGGCAGGAGCAGACGACTGACCGGATCCTCCAGGAAGGCCGCCTCCAGGATGGGAGCTGCTACCATCAGTCCGATCAGGCCTAGGGCCCGGACCGCGAGAAAGTCGCGAACGCTCAGCGCCACCAGGATGATCATGGCAGGCACCAGCAGGCGGAGGATGGATTTGGCCCGGTTGAACTCGCCGAAGTCCATCGCCAGACTGCTGAGCATGCCGAGACCGGAAGGAGCACACAGCAGCCAGAACCAGGCCAGACCGACCGCCAGCAGGATCTGACCCACTTTGGGGTCGCGCTGGAATTTGACCAGTGCCTGCTGCACCGGCTCGCGCTTGAGGAGCATCAGCAGATGCAGTGCGATCAGAAAGAAGCCCAACGCCAGTCCGACTCCGAAGAGCGGCAAGTTTTCATAGGCGTGCGGATCATTCATGCGCGCCCTGAGCTAGGGCTCAGCGGGCCCTCTTGCAAGACCCAAGTCCTCCCTACAGCCGACGAGATGGACAATGGGGGAAATGCCAGGTTGACGCAGGGAGCAATCGAGGCTTTGTGTGCTAAGGTCGATAACGCTGCAATCCGGGCCTCATCCCAGCCACCCACCACGTCCGCAGACCAGCGCCTCCCATCCCAGGCATGCTGCCCCTCTTCACAATCCGTCCGAGACTTCCCGCCCTGTCGGGAATCGTTCTGACGGCCCTGGTGGGCGGCTGCCAGCCCACCGGGACGCCTGTTGCGCCGGGCATCCCCGAAAATTCCCGTTTCAGTGGGAGTGGCACCGAAGCGGTCCCCGACGCCTGGTGGCAGGCCTTTGGCGACCGCCGCCTCAATGCGCTCGAGAAGCGCGCCTTGCGCCGCAATTTTGATCTCGAGTCCGCCTGGCAGCGGCTGCAACAGGCGCAGGCCATTGCCCGCCGCGAAGGTGCCGCCCTGATTCCCAATGTCGACGCCTTCGCCGCGGGTGAAGTGGATCGCATCGACTTCAACGGCGAAAGGCTCGAACTCGGACTGGCCGCCTCCTACGAAGTCGACCTGTGGGGTGGCATCCGCTCGCGCAAGCAGGCCGCCCAACTGCGCTCCCGCGCCCGCCTCGCCGACTACCGGGCCGCCGCCATCAGCCTCTCCGCCGAAGTCGCAGCCACCTGGTATGGGCTGGTGGAGGCCCAGCAACAGCTGCAACTCATCGGCGACCAGATCGCGACCAACGAACGCATCCTCGACCAACTCAAGGTTCGCCTCAAACAGGGTCAGGGTGGCGGGGTGGACGTCATCCGTCAGGAACAGTTGCTGAGGGCGACCCGCGAGCAACTCACCTTTGCCGAGAGCACCTTCGGGCTGTTGCGCCACCGCCTCGGCGTCCTGCAAGGCGGCCTTCCAAGCACCGCCATCGCCGTGGAGGGCAGCGACTTGCCCGAACTTCCCGCCCTCCCCCGCACCGGATTGCCCGCCGAACTGCTCAAGCGCCGACCCGATGTCCTCGCCGCCCTCTACGAATTGCAGGCCGCCGACCGCGACCTGGCCACGGCCTTCAGCGAACGCCTTCCCCGATTGGTGATCGGCGCCTCGTTGACCAGCGCCGATGGCAATGCCGGCAAGCTGCTCGACGACTGGCTGGGCCAGGTCGTGGGCGAACTCGTCGCTCCCCTGATCGATGGCGGCGCCCGGCGAGCCGAAGTGGACCGCGCCCGCGCCCGGATGATGGAACTGCTGGCCGATACCCGCCAGACCATGCTCGTGGCCCTGCGCGAGGTGGAAGACGGACTCCTTCTGGATCGCACCCGCAGTGCGCGCATCCGCGAACTCAGGGGCCAACTCGATCTCGCCCGGCGCAGCAACGAGCGCTTGCTGCAGGAGTATCTCAACGGGGCGGGCAGCTTCATCGACGTGCTCAGTTCCCTGCGCGAACAGCAGGCCCTGCAACGCGACCTGCTGGAAGCCCGCCGCCTGCTGATCGAGAGCCGCATCGGCCTCTATCGGGCACTGGCGGGCAGCATCCCCAATCATCGATAACCCTCCCACCCTCTTTATCAATAACCCTCCCACCTCCCATCGATAGCCCTGACTCATGAGCGAAGATCCATCTGAATCCCCGGAACAGTCCAGCGGCAGCGTCAAGCTGACCCTCTTGATCTGCCTCGGCATTGTCCTGCTTGCGGCCGGCATCTGCTGGCTGATCTTCAACACCCAGCCCGAGGCCGAGCGCAGCACCCAGAAAAAGGTGACACCCATGCTGGTGGAAGTGGTCGAGGTCGAGCGCGGCGAACACCGCCCACAAATCCAGGTGCTGGGCACGGTGATGCCGGCGCGCGAGATCGAGCTCGCCGCCCGCGTCAGTGGTGAAGTCATCGAACTCGCCGACAATTTCGAGGCAGGCAGCTTCTTTGACGCCGGCGAAACCCTGCTGCGCATCGATCCCTCCGACTACGAAGTCGCCCTCAAGCAGCGCGAGGGCGAGCGCGACCAGGCCCAGGCCGAACTGGCGTTGGAAGAAGGACGGCAGAAGGTCGCCGAAGCCGACTACCAACTGCTCGAGGAACTCGACACCGCGGCCACCGAGGAAAACCGCGATCTGGTTCTGCGCAAACCCCAGCTCAAGAGCGCACAGGGCCGCCTGGCCATTGCCGAGGCCGCGCTGCGCCGCGCCCAACTCGATTTGGAGCGCACCACTCTCGTCGCCCCCTTCGACTTGCAGATCATCGAAGACCAGGTCGATCTCGGTTCCCAGGTCAGCCCCGGCATCCCGCTGGCGCGTCTGGTCGGCATCGAGCGCTATTGGGTGCGTGCGACCGTGCCCCTGCGTGCGCTGGAGTGGATCGAGATGGGCCGCTCCAAGGTTAAAATCCACAATCACGCCTGGCCGGGTCAGCAGCATCGCGAGGGCCAGGTCACCCAACTCATTGGCGCACTCAACGAGGAGACCCGGCTCGCCCGGGTGCTGATCGGAGTCGAGGACCCCCTGGCCCGTGATTCGGAGCATCAGGGCAAGCCCTCCTTGCTGATCGATTCCGTCCTGCAATGCACCATCGCTGGCCGCGCCATTCCCGACAGCATCCGCATTGAGCGCTCGCTGCTGCGCGGGGGCAACAAGGTCTGGGTGATGGACGAGGAGGACAAGCTGCGCATCGTCGAGGCCGAGGTCGCCTTCGAGGACCACAGCCACGCCTACATCACCGGCGGCATCGAGGACGGTGCGCGCATCGTCACCACCAACCTCTCCACGGTTTCCGATGGCGCCCCGCTGCGCCTACCCGCTGAATAAGCATGAGTGAATCTTCCACAGAACGCGGCCCGATCGCGTGGATGGCCCGGCATTCGATTGCCGCCAACCTGCTGATGCTCCTGCTTCTGGTGGGCGGCTTCTACACCGCCATCAACATCCAGAAGGAGGTCTTCCCCGACGCCCAGCTCGATGTGGTGGAGGTCATGGTGGAATACCCCGGCGCCGCCCCCTCCGTGGTCGAGCAGGGTGTGTTCCTGCCGGTCGTGGTAGCCGTGCAGGGTTTTGAGGGCTTGCGCGAGACCCTGTCCGTGTCCAGGGTGGGCAGGGGCATGGTGATGATCGAACTGG
>JAWVYP010000069.1:0-11649 GCA_033722655.1 Akkermansiaceae bacterium
CCTGTTCGTCAGCCAGCCCTTCCACATCCGCCGTGCCATTTACCTCGCCCAGGCCAATGGCATCGAGGCGCATGGTTTTGCGGCCCGGGATGTGAAAACCGCAGCCGGTTTCAGGACCCGGGTGCGGGAAGTCGGAGCACGTGTGAAAATGTGGCTCGATGTGCACTATCTCGACACTCAGCCCAAGTTCCTGGGGGAGCAGGAAGAGATGCCGGAGTGATGGTGGCGTTGGATGCCCTGTAGCGGCGGTCTATGACCGTCGATTAAGGTCGATAAAACCTATAGGCAGTCAGACATTACATACATGAAGAAAAATTTACTGATCATTTCCATAATCCAATTCCTTGCGCATGGCATTGCCGTGGGTGATGAAAGACAGGTGGTCGACCCTACCAGTGTTGAATTCACAAACTATGAGGATCCTTGATGAAGTGGCGGTCACAAAGGCCGCTAGGCCAGATTGAGCATCGTTTGGCCGGTGATGGGGACACACAAACTTGGGCTCGTGCCTCGCTCCAAGCTTTGTATGTCCCCGAGCGGACGCGGGCGCAGGCTTGGTGGTGTTTTTTACACAGAGCTTCGATGGGTCTACCTTCCATCGGCGCACAGCTTCCGCTCGCTCGGGGACATGCAATTCTTTCGCGCAGCGAAAGTTGCGTGTCCCCACCTCAGTCTCTGCGGGACCGCCAGCCCATTTGCTTTGATGGGGACACACAAACTTGGGCTCGTGCCTCGCTCCAAGCTTTGTATGTCCCCGAGCGGACGCGGGCGCAGGCTTGGTGGCGTTTTTTGCACAGAGCTTCGATGGGTCTATCTTCCATCGGCGCACAGCTTCCGCTCGCTCGGGGGACATGCAATTCTTTCGCGCAGCGAAAGTTGCGTGTCCCCATCTCAGTCGGAAAGCGATTCGACATGTCTGACGGCGAGGGCTAATTTGGCCCCAGCCCATGGCCGACTGCTGCTCCCACAACTCCAAGCACGACCACCAAGAACCCTCGGAGGATGAATCCTGCTGTGGGGGCGGGGGAGGGCGCTTTGATTGGCTGCTGTGGGGATCGCTGAGCGTGTTTCTTGTGGGTGCCGGCATCCACTGGTGGTGGGACGGGGCCCCCGAGGCCTTGCACCGCTTTGGTCATGGTTGCTGGACCCTGGCGGCCAAGGCCTGGTGGGGTCTCGCATTGGGCATCCTTGCCATGGCCGTGCTCAGCCGCATGCCGCGTGAACTGGTGGGTGCCATTCTCGGGCGCGGGGGGAGTGTTTCGGGTTTGTTTCGGGCCGTCGGTGCGGGCGTGCTGCTCGATCTCTGCAACCACGGCATCCTGATGGTGGGCATGGGGCTCTACAAACGCGGGGTCTCATTGGGCCAAACCATGGCCTTTCTGATTGCCAGCCCGTGGAACTCGCTGTCGCTGACCCTCATTCTCGCAGCCCTGATCGGCTGGAAGTGGGTGGGCTTATTTATCCTGCTCTCGATGGTGATCGCACTGGTGACCGGCTGGATCGTGGATCGCTTGGTGGGAGCCGGCAAATTGCCTTCGAATCCCAACGAGACCGATCTACCCGAGGGCTACCGCATCCGGACGGCGCTCAAGGATTTGCTGGTTTCGCTCAAGCCCAGCTTCAGCAACTACCGCAAGCTGGTGGTCGCGGGCTTCTCGGAGTCGACCATGATTCTGCGCTGGATCTTCTTTGGTTTCGTGCTGACAGCTGCCATCCAGGCCTTCGTTCCGGATGACCTGTTCAAGGCCTGGTTTGGTCCGACCGTGGCAGGCCTCTTCCTCACCCTGATCGCCACCACGCTCTTGGAAGTCTGCTCCGAGGGCTCTTCTCCCATCGCCGCGGATTTGTTGAGCCGTGCCAACGCCCCCGGCAATGCCTTTGTCTTCCTGATGGCAGGGGCCGCCACCGACTACACCGAAATCATGGCGCTCAAGGAAACGACCAAATCCTGGAAGGCGACCTTTGCCCTGCCCTTGATCACCGTGCCGCAGGTGCTGCTGATCGGATGGCTGATTCAGGTGTCCTAGCCCGGAAATTTCATGAAACCTCGGTCTGCGGCTTGTCCCTCCCGATGTTGCCTGCGTTCTCCTTGCAAACGCAGTTGGACAGAGTGTCAACTCAGCCCGAACCGCGTTTTCAGCGTCGGCCTTGGCAAGATCAAGAATTCCTGCGCTTCCCCCACGAGAATCATGAAATATCCGGGCTAGAAAATTCTGCGATCAGGCAGTCTTATGTGGGGCGTCATTGAGTGAGCTCCCCGGAATTGCGTGCTTTTTTGGAGTGGCGCTCTCCTTAGAGCGCCATGGAGGCCCAATGCCGCATTCCTGCGGCATTGATATGCATGGTTGAATCTACGATGCCGCGCTGGCAAACGGAGGCAAGAATGCCTCCTGAGGCTGATATGGCGCTCTAAGGAGAGCGCCACTCCTATGTTTCATCGGGGCGGGGTCTTGAGCTTGCGGGCAAGGATGGCCACGGCGTCGCGCACTTCGGCCACCCGCAGCAAGTGGCACATGACCAGGTAGCCGAGGCCGGCGAAGCCCGAGACGAGGATGAGGCCGACGAGGCGCTGCAAGATGTTCTGATTGCCGAGGTCGGTGAAGAGCATCCGCTCCCCGTACAAGCAGATGGCCGCGAGCACGGCTCCTGCCACCAGTAACTTGCTGAGCAGGCTGAGCAGGTCGGAGGTGCCGATGTCGCCAGCCATCACGCGCATCGCAATGAAGAGGGCGAGGAAGTTGACGCAAGCGACCACGCTGGTGGTCAGGGCGAGCGCCTCGTGGCCCCAGCCGAGATTGAAGACGAAGTGGTAGTTGAGGCCGATGTTGATGCCAATCGAGCCGAGGCTGACGAGCATCGGCACCCAGCGGCGGTCAATCGCGTAGAAGGAGGGCTGGATGACCTTGATCCAAGCGTAGCAGAGCAGGCCGTAGCCGTAGGCGCGCAGGGCGAGGGCGGTCTGGCTGCGGTCGTGGGCATCGAAGTTGCCGCGCTCATAGAGCACGCTGACGATGGGCTCGGCGAGCATCACCAGCACCAGGGTCGAGGGCAGCACCAGGAAGGCGACCAGGCCGATGCCCTTCTGCAGGGTGCTCCGGAATTCCTCGGTGATGCCGGTGGTGGAGGCGCGTGAGAGCATGGGCAGGGTGACGGTGGCGACGGCAACCCCGAAGACGCCGATGGGCAACTGCATCAGGCGGAATGCAAGGTTGAGCCAGGTGACCGCGCCCTCGTCCACCCCGTAGGCGAAGATGGCGTTGACCAGCACGTTGACCTGCACCACCGAAGCGGCAATCACGGCGGGAACCATCAGCTTGATGACTTTGTGGACGCCCGAATCGCGCCATTGGAAGTTGGCATACCACCGGTAGCCCACGCCGCGCAGGGCCGGAAATTGGCAGCTGAGCTGGGCGAGGCCGCCGATCAGGACCCCGATGGAGAAGCCGATCAGGCTGCGGGGGCCCCATTCCGGGTCGAGCCACCAGCCGAGGCTGACCCCGCCGATGATGGATCCGAGATTGAAGCAGCAGGAGGAGAGGGCGGGAATGCCGAAGATGTTCTTGGCGTTGAGCATGCCCATCACCAGCGCGGAGAGCGAAAGCAGCGCGATGAAGGGGAACATGATGCGCACCATCGTGGTGATGAGGGCGAGTTCCGCCGGGTCGTATTTGCGGTCGGTGTGCCTGGCGAGGAAGGTCAGGCCCTCGACGATATGGGGAGCCACGATCATGCCGATCGCGCAAACCACGCTCATGAAGACCGCGGCCAGAGTCAGCATTTTGCTGGCGAGGTCCCAGGCGGGGCGGTCGCCGTCGGTTTTCAGGCGTTTGGTGAAGGTGGTGACGAAGGCCTGGGAGAGCGCACCCTCGGCGAAGAGGTCGCGCAGCAGGTTGGGCACCTTGAAGGCCAAGTAAAAGCAGTCCAGCCAGCGGCTGCCGCCAAACAGGCCGGCAAAGACCATCTCGCGCACCAGACCGAGCACCCGGCTGGCCATGACGGCGAAGCTGACTTTCCAGGTGGCGATGCGTGAAATTCCCATGGTTGAGAGGCAGTGAGCTGACGGCTGGATGCCAGCTCCTGTCTAGCCGCAATCGTTGATAATGACCACACTTGGCTAATCAAATTCGAAATCTGGCATTTTTGTCACATTTGACTGGCCCCGGGCTGTCGATTTTCCAAGTTTGTGGCCAATCCATGAACGTCATCGCAGCTGTTTCCACCTGGTCGGTTATTGCCGGTTTTCTCGAAGTCCTCGGTTCTCTCGGTGTCTTCCTCTTCGGCATGAAAATCATGTCCGAGGCCGTTCAGCGCGTTGCTGGCAAGCGGATGCGGACCGCCCTTTCGACGATGACGACCAACCGCTTTGCGGGGGTCTTCACCGGTTTTTTCACCACCACCTTGGTCCAGTCCTCCTCGGCGACCACGGTGTTGGTGGTTTCATTTGCCAATGCGGGTCTGCTGACCCTGGTGCAATCGATTGGCGTGGTCATGGGGGCCAACCTCGGCACCACCATTACCGCCTGGATCATTGCGGTGGTCGGCAAGTTCAGCGTCGCCAAGATTGCACTGCCGATGATCGGCATCGGCCTGCCATTCGTCTTCATCGGCAAGGACAAGATGAAGAGCTGGGGCGAGATGCTGCTGGGCTTCGGCTTGATCTTCTTCGGTCTCGGCCTGCTCAAAGAGGCCGTGCCGGACGTCAAGACCCTGGTCAATGAGGATCCCGAGACCGCCCAACTGGTGGAGCACATCGTGACCTGGATGGGCGGCAAGGCCTTCTTCTCGGTCATTCTCTATCTCATTGGAGGGGTCATCCTGACTCTGCTGGTCCAGTCCTCCTCGGCGGCGATGGCGATCACCATCACCTGCGCGATGAACGGTTGGCTCGGCGATCTGGACGAGGACGCGATCGGGGTGTTCCGCAATTCCGCCGCCATCGTGCTCGGCGAGAACATTGGCACCACGGTAACCGCCTGGTTGGCATCCCTGGGAGCCAACGTGAACGCCAAGCGGGCGGCGCGGGCCCACTTCTCCTTCAACATGATCGGGGTCCTCTGGATGCTGGCTGCCTTCTATGCCTTTACTCCCCTGTGCTGGAACCTTGCGCTGAGCATGCCGGACTGGATGCGCTCGGCGAAGGATGACTTCAGCGGGGACGTGGCCTTCGCTACCGCGATTTTCCACACCCTCTTCAACTTCATCAACATTGTGCTACTGATCGCCTTCGTGCCGCAGATTGCGCGCTTCGTGGAATGGTGGGTGCGCGACCCCAAACCGGAAGCGAGTGCCTCCAGTCTGAAATACATTTCCCAAAACTTGGTGGACATTGGTGAACTCAACATTGCCGAGGCCGAAAACGCCGCCAACCACATGGCCAAGCTGACCGACGAAATGTTCGACGGCTTTGTTGAAGTCTACCGCAATCCGGATACCGACCTCTCGCCCAAGGTGGCGGCCCTCAAGGACATCGAGGATACCTGTGACGTGATGCTCCAGGACATCACCGCCTACCTGATCCAATGCTCCACCCACGAAATCGGCCGGGGCAACGCCACGCGCATCGCAGCCATGCTGCGGGTGGTCTCCGAATTCGAGGAGGTGACCGACCGCATCTACCGTCTGGTGAAGGCCGTGCAGCGCAAATACGACAAGGGCATGCGCTTCGAGAAGAAGCAGGCCAAGGAGATGGAAAACCTGATTGCCGAGGTTCGCAGCATGCTGAGTCTCGCCCATCAATCGCTCTCGGGAAACCAGGAGGCCCTGCTGGTCGAGGCCGGCAAGATCGAGGAACGCATCGATGCCCTACGCAAGAAGTACAACAAGGCTTCCATGAAGCGCATGCAGGCGGGGGGGGATGTCCCCACCGAAATGATCTACACCGAGATCAACAACCACCTCGAAGCCGTCGGCAACCACGGCCTCAACGTGGTCGAGAACAGCACTGGCCTCGGCCAGGACTGATCCCGGCAAAGAGACGGCTTGTCAGAGCGCCTCCGGCAGTCCTTGATGGGGAATGATGCATGCTCGATTGCTGACCATCCTCTGTCTGCCCTTCCTGCTGGTGGCCTGCTCGACCCAGCCGGGTTCCGGGCCTGCTGTCATGGAGGCCTCACCGGAGAGCCTCATCGTGGAGGAGGCCATCCTCTGGGACAGCGAGCTCGATGAGAACTGGAATGCGGTGGCGCTGAAGCAAATGGTATCCGATGAGGAGCGCTTCAAGCCACAGGGCATGCAGTATCTGGTTTTGGAGCCGCTGGTGGTCTTTGGCCATCGCGCGGCCTACGTGGGAGTGGCCGGCATCCATGACATTGCCGGCCCGAATGCCACTCTCGCCGGAACTCCGAAGAGCATCGCCGGCTACATCACCAAGCACTACGAAGCGGAGTTCGAGAACCGAGATGGAATCTACATCGCCGACTACAAGCCCAACATCAAGATCATCATCGAGGAGCATTCGGAGCTCCAGGGAGGGTCGGTGGTCATTGGGGCTTACGTGGGGGGGAGGTGATCCTCCTTCGCTCTGCGAGCTTCCGCCTACGCTCTGCGAGCTCGGCTCGATGACTTTCTGCTTCGAGGAACTCGATAGAGGAAGTCACATTTTAAAGTCGTCGCCGAGGTAGTGCTTGCGGGCGATGGGGTCGTTGACGAGTTCGTCGGACTTGCCCTCGAGGATGACGCGGCCGTCGTGGATGAGGAAGGCGCGGTCGGTGATGGTCAGGGTCTCGCGCACCGAGTGGTCGGTGATGAGGATGGCGAGGTCGTCGGTTTCGCGTAGCTCGCGAACGATGCGCTGGATGTCCTCGACGGCGATGGGATCGATGCCGGCGAAGGGTTCGTCGAGCATCAGCAACTTGGGGTTGGAGCAAAGGGAGCGGGCAATGGCGAGGCGACGCTTCTCTCCACCCGAGAGGGTGATCGCCAATGAATCGGCGAGCTTGGTGATGCCGAAGCGCTCCATCAGGTGCTGGGCGCGCTCGAGGCGGTCGGCGCGGCTGAGTCCGTGCTGGGTCTCGAGGATGGCGAGCAGGTTGTCGCGCACCGAAAGCTTGCGGAAGACCGATTCCTCCTGCGGCAGGTAGCCGAGTCCCAGGCGGGCGCGGCGGTGCATGGGCATTTGCGAGATGTCGTGGCCGAGGAAGCTGACCGAACCCGCATCGGCGGGGATCAGTCCGGCAATCATGTAGAAGGAGGTGGTCTTGCCGGCGCCATTGGGGCCGAGCAGGCCGACGATCTCACCGGGCTGCACGGTCATGCTGACCCCATCGACAACGCAGCGTCCGCCGTAAACCTTTTTCAGGCCCTTGGCGTAGAGCACTGCGGTTTCGGTGTGGTGGACGGTGGAGCCGGGATCGTGCATGGGCGGACCTTGTTCAGTCAGTCAGTCGGAAAGCACAAGCAAAACCCTCAATTGTCCTTGGGCTTCCTGTCCTTGTTGGGCAGGCCCATTTCCCATCTGCCCTCGGTGGTGAAGCTGCCGTCCTTCTTCAGGTAGAGCGTCAGGTTGGGCTGCTGCGCGCGGGCGTAGTAATCTCCCTGTTTCACCCAGGGGTAACCACCGCTGAGGGTGATGTCTCCGGTTTCGGGATTGTAGGTGAAGAAGGCGCCGCTGGCTTCGACGGGCTGCTCGCCCTTTTGCACGGATTGCTGGAGGATGCGCACCGCACCGGTGGCCACGATCTTCTCGACGCTGTCAAAGTCACCCCCCAAGGAAGGCACCGGTCCTTCTTGGTCGCTGGCCTCACCTTCGTCATCGCCCTCACCTTTGTTCGGCTTCAGCTTGTCAGCCTCCTTGTCCGGCTGGTCTTTTCCGTCCTTCTTGGCGGGTTCGGGTTTCCTGGCCATGTAGACGCGCAGGACGTCCGCCCCGGTGAGAATGTATTGGGGATCATCGACCCGGACTTCCTTGAGATAAACGAGATGCCCCTGCTGGGCGTCGAAGTACATGCCGCCTTCGCATTTGACGACCGTGTGGTTGGGGCCGGGTTCAAATTCCAGGGGTTCGGCAGGGGGACGGGGAGGAGGAGCGCCGGTGAGTTCCTCATAGTCGAGCGGGACCCGCTCCACGAATTCCCTCACTTCCGCGTCGGTGGTTCGGGTGGCTTCCAGCTGTTTGCGGAGCTCTGCCCGGGCTTCCTGGCGGGCCTCGGCAACCGGATTCTTCTTCACCGTGTTCACCTTCACCGCTTCCGGGTTGGCTTCTCCGTCCGAGTTCTGGGCGGCGGCATCGCCGGTCTGGGAAACGAGGGCGATGCCGGTGGCGGCAATCAGGGAGGGGGCTTTGGAATTCATGGCGGTTTCTTTGGGGGAATTCTGGATCAGGGAGGTGGCCGGACCGATCAGCAGGCCCCGGTTGCTGCGCAGGGCATAATGGAGACCGGTGCCACGGGCGCGGTAGGTTTCGGCGTCCAGGGTGACTTCTTCGCTGGCACGCAGCATGCCGGCGGTCTGGTTGAAGGTGGCCTCGCCTAGCTTGATGCGCGCACTGCGTTTGCCGCCCTCGCCGAAAAAGTCGATGGTGACACGCTCACCGGCAATGATCTCGTCATTGACCAGGGTGACCACGTCGGCCATCAGCGAGTTTTCAAGCTGATACTGCTCGTTGTGTTTTGGGATGACCACGCCCTGCAACTGGCTGCCATCCGGAAGCAGCGTCGAGCCCGGCAGTTTCTTGCCGGATTGCTCCGCTTCATCGGCACCGACGCAGGGGGTGCTGATGGCCAGGAGAGCAGGGAGAAGGAGTCGCATCGCAAATGGTTGAAAATGGATTTCAGTGGGCCGCGTGATGGACGGCGACCAGCCTGACGAGCAGATCCTCGATGAATTCGAGGTGGATCTGGTTGGGGCCGTCCGATAGGGCGTTGGCCGGATCGGAATGGACCTCCATGAAGAGGCCGTCGACGCCGCTGGCCACCGCCGCCTTGGCGAGGACCGGGGCGAGTTCGCCGTCGCCACCGGTGCTGCCACCTAGGCCACCCGGACGCTGGACCGAGTGGGTGGCATCAAAGATGACTGGCAGGCCCTCTTTGCGCATCCAGTAGAGGGAGCGCATGTCGGTGACGAGGTTGTTGTAGCCGAAAGTGGTGCCGCGTTCGGTGATGAGGAAATTCTCACAGCCGAAGGAGCGCATCTTGTCGGCGATGTTGACGGTGTCCCAAGGGGCGAGGAATTGGCCCTTCTTGACATTGACCGCACGGCCGGTTTCGGCTGCGGCCTTGAGCATGTCGGTCTGGCGGCAGAGGAAGGCGGGAATCTGGAGCAGGTCGATGTGCTCGGCGGCGATGCCGGCCTGCTCCTCGGTGTGGATGTCGGTGGTCACCGGGACGCCCAGTTCCTTGCTGATCTCGCCGAGGATGCGGCAGCCTTCCTGGATGCCGGGACCGCGGAAGGAGTCGACCGAGGTGCGGTTGGCCTTGTCGAAGGAGGCCTTGAAGATGAAGGCGATGCCGGTGCGATCGGCGATTTCCTTGAGTGAGCGCGCCATGTCCCAGGCGAATTCCTCGGTTTCAAGCGCACAGGGACCCAGAATGAAGAAGGGAGTGGGTCCACCGACGGGGACCTGACCAATGTTGAAGGGTTCGAATGACATGGGTGATGAAAATGAGCTTCTGCAGCGATTTCAGTCCTCGGAATCCTCAAGCGCCCTTTCGTAGAGCGGCTTCAGATTTTCGAGTGCTTTGCCGAGCAATTTGGCCTCTGAATCTGTGAGATTCCCACGGGTTTTGGAAGCCAGCATTTCGAGTGAGTCGATAACCGATTCTGCGGCGCGCAGATTCACCTGCTTCTCGCCAGTCTGCGGGTGGGGGAGCTGTCCCAGAAAAAGCCCGGCGTTCTGAGCCTGAATGAGGATGAAATCATTGAATCGGGGATCCATTTCCGGTGCGTCGGCCATGGCTGGAGCCTAGAGTCATTCGCCAGCGTGGCAAAGAGCAAATGGGAGGAGGGAGATCTGGGGGAATTCCACATTTCTGAATTTCACAGGAGCGCGGGTCCGTGTCACTTTCCCTGTAGCTTCCTCATGAGCGAATCCCGCAACATTCCCACCGAGCGACCGCCCGGCATCGCCCTCTTCGATCTGGATGGAACCCTGATCGCCTGGGACTGCCAGTTGCTCTTCCGCCACTTCGTGGTGCGACATGAGCCCTGGAGGGTGATCTTTGTGGCGATCTTTCTGGTCTTGGTCCCCTTGGCCAAGTGGATCGGCATCGAGGGAATGAAACGAGTATTCCTGGCCTATCTCTGGGGAGTGGACCGAGAGACCCGACAGCAATACGCCTCGGACTTTGCCGATGCAGTGATGCCCGCCATCTATCCGGAGGTGAAGGCCATGCTCGATGAGCACCGGCGCAAGGGCGAATTCAGCGTGCTTACTTCGGCCAGCCCCGAGTTCTACGTGAAGGAGATCGGCAAACGCCTGGGCTTTGACTTGGTTCTGGGAACCGAAGTGGAGTTCGGACCCGTATTTCCGGACCTCGAAAACCACAAGGGAGCTGCCAAGGTGATCCGGCTGAGAAACCTACTGCCAGCGAGCTGGTTTGATGATTCGGGTTCCCTCAAGGCCCATGGCTACACCGACAGCACCGCCGACCTGCCCCTGCTCGAAGTGTGCGACCGCGCGACCGTGGTCAATCCGGGTGAGCGATTGGCCATGCTCGCTGCAGAGAATGGCTGGGATGTGGTGAGGCCCGAGCGGCCGTGGAAAAGCCGCATGGGCTTTGCATGGCGAACGGTGGCCCTATTGCTAGGTGTTGGTAGGGATCCCGGTGGGTTGGGTGTCAGACCAGGCGGACCACTCAAGGACTGAGGAGGGGACAAGGATGTCAGGCCAAGTGGTTCTCTCCTGGCCTGTGAGGGGACACAACGCCCGAAGGGCCGACGAGTGAAGCGAGTTGGCATATTTAAACCGGCCTCGGCTGAGGCCGCATACTGCGTGGATCGAGCGGATGCGAGATCAAAGCCAAAAGTCGCATTCACGCACCCTTGCCATAACAGCTGACCGCAAAATAACCACTGAGAGTCAGTCGGTTGCGGGTCTCCTCTATTTGTGTGTCCCTCTTCTATACGGAGCGCTTCTTGGCTCGGCGGTGGCAGTGAGGCGGGCGGCGGCGTAGCGGAGCGGAGCCGTGGGCAGGCGGGAACCGCCGACCGCCTGGCTGGGTGGCATGTGCGGGGGCAAATTGAGCCGAAGGCGAACTGGATTGCGTGCTGGCGCGGGAGCTGCCCGGCCGGAGGGTGCTTGTGACTGCGTGCTGTAATGCCGGGCGGTGGGGGCCATGGAGGGGCCCCCGCTTGCGGGGAGGCGTCATGGGTGGACAAGCGAAGCGGGGCGCTCGGCATTACTCCACGCACGTCACATGACCCCGAAGGCCTGCTGCTCACGTGATCAGCACGCCAGTGGCATGTCATCGGGCGCGGAGCCTAACTTCGTGGGCGGATGCTTCGTCAATCGGGGGCCGGAGGCACTGCCTAACAGGTCGTGTCTGTCGATGTTTCGGGCTCCTCTTTCGGATCTAGCAGAATGCATTTTGTCAAGATTTGCACACTGACCCCCATCCCCCGAAGATTCCTCACTCGATAGCATCTTCAATACTACTAACAAACTCAACTCCGTCATGTTGATATTGATAAGAAATATTGCATTGCTCAGATATC
>JAWVYP010000070.1:0-11620 GCA_033722655.1 Akkermansiaceae bacterium
CAAGTGGGCGAGGGCGCAGGGTGGGTGCATGTGGGTCCATCGAAGCCCTGTGCTGATCATTTCACCGTCCAATCCGCCCCCGCCACCAGGGGACATGCAATTCTTTCGCGCAGCGAAAGTTGTGATCCCGCATCCGCTTGATCCACGCAAGATGCGGCCTCCGCCGAGGCCGGTTTTCTTAGAGCCAACTCGCTCTGCTCGTCGGCCCTTCGGGCGTTGTGTCCCCATCTCAGTCTCTGTGGCCAGCCAACTAAGTTGTCCCAGCCCACAATATCTTGTGGTGCCTACCCGGTCTATCAAACTGCGTAATAGCACGGGCCAGAATCTCTCGAAGTCCACTCACCCATCTCGTGAACTTTCGCCTCTTTCGCGGTTCCCCTATCTGCTCCCGACATGTCTGGCGCTCAATACAATCCACCCCCGCCATTGTACTTGTGGCTTTTTGAGGCGGTCGCTTGAGTAGAGCCATGTTGGAATGTTGCGCATCCATTATCGAAGCGACTTCGGACCTTCATCGGGCCGAGGGCCCGCTGCTCATTTTCATCCTTTTTGTCGCCATCGCGATCGGCAGCTTCATCCTCAGCCACCTCGCGGGCAAGAAGCGGACCGCTGCCATGCGCATGCTAGCCGCACAAATGGGCTTTGATTTCTGCGCAGCCAAGGACCGGCAACTGGCGCGCGAGCTCGACTTCCTCAAACACCTCAGCAAGGGTTCGAACCGCTACGCCCACAATGTCCTCAGGGGCGTCAGCCCGGATGGAGAACCCGTCATGATCTTCGACTACCGCTATGAGGTCAGTTCGGGCGAGAGTACGACCGTCCATCAACATTCCGTTTTCCTCATCACCCTGCCACGTCGCTTTCCGGAGCTCCAGATCGAGCCGGAGGGCCTCAAATCCCGCCTCATGCACGCGGTGGGCCTGGGGGACATCGATTTTGAATCCATCGAGTTCTCAAAGGCTTTCGATGTCCGTTCTAGGACAAGAAATTTGCCTATGACTTCTGCAATGCCCGCATGATTGAATACCTCATGCCACACCGGAACTTCCTCATCGAGGTCGAGCGCAACCACCTCGCCCTCGTGATCGAAACCCAACTGCCTGCCTCCGTCTGTCAGACCTACTACCGACGGCTTCTCAAGATCCGCTCACTGATGCCCAACTACCTTTTCGACTGAACATGGAATCCTACTTCATCACCCTCGGACTCCTCGTGCTGCTCCTGCTCGTCTTCGTCATCGCCACCTACAACTCATTGGTCACCATCCGCAACCACGTCCGAGATGCCTGGGCCAACATCGACACCGAACTCAAGCGCCGCTACGATCTCATCCCCAACCTGGTCTCCTGCGTGAAAGGCTACGCCGCCCACGAGAAAGACACGCTTGAGCGGGTGATTGAGCTGCGCGAGCAATGCATGGCCAACCAGGGCAGTGTGGCCGAGCAGGCCGGCACCGAAAAGCAACTGGTCAGCGGGCTCAACGGCTTGTTTGCAGTCGCCGAAAACTATCCCGACCTCAAGACCTCCAACAACTTCCTCCAGTTGCAAGAGGAACTGGTGAACACCGAGGACCGCATCCAGGCCGCGCGCCGCTTCTACAATGGAAACGTGCGCGACTACCGCAACAAGACGCAGACCTTTCCCTCCAATATCGTGGCCGGCATGTTCAATTTCCCACCGGAGGCCGAGGAATTTTTTGAAGTCGACGCGGTGGAAAGAAAGTCCGTAAAGATTGATATGTAGTCACTTGCAGATTCGAAAGAAGCCAGCAATGCATATTTGATCTATGTTTGGCACGTATTTTGCTTTATTTGCTTTCTAACGGCGCATTTGCCGTCCTATTCTGCCAGCAGGTCAATCGTGCCTGCCATGCCCGAGTCCTTCCTCCAGCAGAATCTGTCGCAGACGCAGACACTCGCGCCCCAGATGCGCAAGAGTCTGGAGATCCTGCAAGCGAGCTCCATGGAGCTCAGCCAGATCATCAACCAGGCCTTGCAGAACAATCCGGCCCTCGAGGACGGCACCGAATCGATCTCGCTCGATGAACTCAGCGGCGACCCCGAGGAAGCCGACCGTCTCGACGACCTGAATGAGACCGATGACGACTGGCGTGATCGCCACATCAGCGAGGGCAGCGTCCAACCCTGGACCCAGGACGACGAGGAACGCCGCCAGCACCTCTATGACTCCATGGTGGCACCGGTCACCCTGCAACAACACCTCCAGCAGCAACTGGACCAGTCCATGGTCGATGACGAGGTCCGCAAGGCCGCCAACGCCATCATCGGCAACCTCGACGAACGCGGCTTCCTCGACATGCCGCTGCGCGACTTGGGCATCCGCCTGCAACTCAACCCCGAGGCCCTCGACCAGGCCCTCAGTCTGGTGCAATCCTTCGACCCCGCCGGCGTGGGCGCGGCGGACATCCGAGACAGCCTGCTGCTGCAGCTCGAGCGGGACGGCCGCACGGATTCGATCGAGTACCGCATCGTCAAGGACCACCTCGATTCCCTCGCCCGCAGGCGCCATCCCCAGATCGCCAAGGCCCTCGGCACCAGCATCGAGCGCATCACCGAGGCCGCTGCCAGCATCGGTCGGCTCACCCCCAACCCGGGAGGCGACTTCAATCCCGGCGGCAACCCCTACATCCAGCCGGATGTCATCATCGAGAAAAACGAGGACGGCCGGCTCGAGGCCAGGCTTACCGGCGAGCAACTGCCCAACCTCCGCATCAACGATTTCTACAAGGACATGATCGGCAAGGAGGGGCTGGACACCAAGGCCCGCACTTTCCTGCGCGAACAGATCCGCGACGGCCGCAGCCTGATCCGTTCGGTGGCACTCCGCCAGGAAACCATCCTTGCCATCGCCCACCAGCTGATTGCCCGCCAGCAGGATTTCTTCGACAAGGGACCGCGCTTCCTCAAGCCGCTGACCATGAATGAAGTTGCCGATGCGCTCGGCATGCACGCCACCACCATTTCACGCGCCGTGGCCGGCAAGCACATCCTGACCCCACAGGGCCTGATGGAGATGCGCGCCTTCTTTGCCACCGGCTACCAGACGGCGAGCGGCACCGAAGTTTCCAACGCCGGCGTGCGTCAGGCCATCCAGGAACTCGTTGCCAACGAAAACCATGCCAAACCCCTCTCCGACGAAGCCCTCACCAAGGCCTTGGCCGCCCAGGGCATCAAGGTCGCCCGGCGCACGGTTGCCAAATACCGGGAGCAACTCAACATCCTGCCTTCGCACCTGCGCAAGAGCTACTGAGCTCTGAGCTTATTCCATGAACGCCGAGCAGGAAGCCATGAACCAGATCATCTGGGACTACCCCATAAAAAGAGGTCACATCCTTCCTCATCGGCCAGGGTTACGAAAATAACGAGGCCAAGGAAATGGTCCAAGGCATGCTCCTCAAGAGGCACGCCATCGTCCGGAGAATGGCAGTGAGAAAACTGCTTCTCGGCGGCTTGGTTGGCGCCTGCAGCCTCGGGGTCGTGGTCAGATCTTTTCTGGACGGTGATTCCGTTTCTTGGCTTGCGGGCCCCAAGATTGGATTCGGTCTTGGCTTGGTAATCCTCGGCACCCTTTGGGGCTTCTGGACCGCCATCACCGCTTGTTTCAACCTCGCTCGGCCGCAACGCGTTCGCGGAGACCTCAACTTTCACGGTGAATCCTTCTAATCCGAATATTTCATGAAAATAGTCATGCCGCATGAAAAAAATGCGCCATTGTCATGCGTTAGCTCCCTGATACCCTCCGCCCACCCCTCCGAAACAACATGAGTGAAGATCTGTTTGAAGCCCCCAGTCTGGAATATCTGGGAGCGCACCTGCCGCAATACGGCTTTGAAGACTTCGTCGCTCAAGGCGGCATGGGCGCGGTCTACAAGGCGCGGCAAATTTCCCTGGACCGGACAGTGGCCATCAAGGTTCTGCCCAAGGAGTTGGGCGAGAACGAGGAGTTCCGCGAGTCCTTTTCCAAGGAAGCCAAGGCCATGGCTCGGCTCAACCACATCAACCTGATCGCGGTCTTCGATTCGGGTGACGTCGATGGCATGCCCTACATTGCCATGGAATACATCGAAGGCTGCTCGCTGCACGACGCCGCCTACGGCGAGAAACTCGATCCCACCGAGGCCGCCACCATCGTCAAGGGCATCTGCGACGGTCTCGCCCATGCCAACGAGCACGGCATCGTTCACCGCGACATCAAGCCCGCCAACATCCTGCTCAACGACAAAAAGATCCCCAAGATCGGTGACTTCGGCCTCGCCCACCCCTCCGACTCCGATGAACTGGGACTCATCATGGGCACTCCGGGCTACACCGCACCGGAAGTTTTCGACGACCCCAATCTGGCCGGCCCCGTGGCCGACATCTACTCGGTGGGCATGATTCTGCATCAATTGCTAACCGGCATTGACCCTGCCGGAACCCAAGCCCCTCCGACCCAGGCCAGCGGCAGGATCCGCCTCGATGCGATCTGGCGCAAGGCAACCCAGGTCAATCCCGAGGACCGGTATTCCAGCGCCCAGGAAATGTCCGATGCCCTCGATGCCTGGCTGGCCAGCAAGTCCGGCTCCCTGGTCAAGGCATCCCCGGGCGGCGCTCTCGCACCTGGCCGCCAGGCCTTTCGCCCCACCATGATGAGTTCCAACAGCTCATCCGGAGGAGGCGGCGCCATCATCAAACTGTTGATATTGGCACTGCTGGCTGCCGCAGCCTTTCTGGGCTACCAGAAATACCAGGAGGGCCAATCCGGCAAGGCGCCAGAGGGTCCGAATCCAGGTGAATCCCCCATGCCGGGCATGAATGGAGACAGTCAGTCGGTCGGCAACGAATCCAAGTCAAATCCCGATTCAGAAGGCAATCCATCCCGACCCAAGAAGGGAAAGCCAAAGGACAAGGGCAAGGGCAAACAGGCAAGATCCAATTCCGAGATGTTCCAGCCCCGCAAACCCACGCGCGAAGAAAACAACGATGAACTTCCCCCAGGCGACCTGGAATTGCGCAACCAGGCCATTGAGCTGATTCTCAAAGCGCGTGACAAACGCGACGAGCAACTTTCGAAAAACACCAAGTCCTTCCAGCGCCTGCTGGATGCCGAAGCCGCCACAGCCGCAAAATCGCAGGCCGAAATCTACATTCAGCTGCGCCGGAAATGCGACGACGGCAGAATTCCGGAGCCCGGGGCCACAGGCAGCCTCGAGTCCAAGGTGTCCCGGGCCTACCAAGACGCCCGTCGCGAGCAGATGGACATCGACGCCGAATATTTTGCCGAACTCACCAATATCCGCGATCATTACGTGCCGAAACTCGAGCGGAAATTGAAATCCACCTCGGATCCCAAAATGAAGGAGCTCCTGAAAGGCCAGATCGAGCGCGCCGATTTCGTCGCGGAATGGGCGCTTCATCTGGCTCCGGAAAGGTGAACCCCTTGTCCCTCCCCGCCAGCACAGGAATGGAATGCTGTTGATCGCAGCGCTCCTCGGTTAAGGTGCCCACCTTGAATCCAGACGCCGAACAACTACAAGACGAGGAGGATTGGGTCGAAATCGGCTGCTATCCGCACGAAGAAGATGCCCATGAGCATGCCCTCGTCATACTGGCGATGGGCATGCCCTGCTGGATCACCACCGATCCCGAACGCATGGGCTATCAGTTGCTCGTCAGTCAAAAATACGAAAGCCTCGCCCGCCATGAACTCCAGCAATACGAGGAGGAGCGACTCCAAAGCCATCCAGACCAGGCCAACCAACCCAGCCCCTTCACCCACTCACCGGGATGGACCCACTATTTTCTCTGGGCGGTGACCCTCGTCGCGGTGCACCGCCTGCAAGCCCATCACCCGGAGCTGGTCGAACTGGGAGCCTCCTCCAGTACCGGCTTGATTGACCAGCACCAGTGGTGGCGGCCATTCACCGCCCTCTTCCTCCACAGTGACCTGGAGCACCTACTCGGCAACCTGCTCAGCGGCCTCTTCTTCACTACCCTGGTCGCCAGTTCCATCGGCGCTACCCGCGCCTGGTTGCTGATCCTCGCCAGTGGCGCCATGGGCAATCTCGCGACCAGCCTGATGGTGTGGCCCGAACCCTACCGTTCCATCGGCGCATCGACCGCCGTCTTTGCGGCATTGGGCATCCTCTCCGGGCTGGGCTTCGCCTGGATGCTGCGCTTCCGCAAGCAGGTGCCCTGGCTGCGCATGATCGCCCCGCTGATCGGGGGAATCGTGGTCCTGGGGATGACCGGATCCGGGCTACCCGAGAGCAACACGGACGTGATGGGGCACGTTTTCGGCTTTGCTGCAGGAGTTATCAGCGGTGCCATCTGGGGTAGCCTCACCGAACGCCTCAGCTATAAAGCGAGCTCCGGAACTTCGAGGGAGGAATCCGGTGCACCGACTTGAAGACCCGCGAGAAATGGAAGGGGTCCTTGTAGCCCATTTTCTGCGCAACCGAGCGCACACTGGCCTCTTCCTCGAGCAGCAGGCGTGAGGCATAGTCCATGCGCAAGCGGGTGAGAAACTGGTAGGGGCTTTCATCGTGGAAGCGGGCGAACAGGCGGCAGAGGTAGGCCGCCTCCACACTACAGCCCTTGGCCACAGCATCCAGACTCTGCAAATCCAGATAGCCCTCTTCGATGTAGGCACGGGCACGGGAGTAGGTGAGGTAGGCCGGGGAATCTGTATCGATGCTGCCTGCCGAATCATCCATGCAGAGCAGCAGCAATTCGCGCACGATGAGCGAGCAAAGCTCGTCGCTGTGCTTGGATTTCCTGACACCCCGCTCGATCAGCATGCTGAAACTGCGACGGACAGATTCACCACGGTGGCAGTGGGCCACATGGCCGTCAGCGATGCCGTGATCCTTCAGGAAGGCCTCGACCTGCTTGCCGTGGAAAGCCACGAAATACTTGCCCAGGGGATTTTCCTCGGAGGTGTCAATCCGATGGGGCGTTTTGGGGCCATACAGGAAAAATGTACCCGGCTTGAGCTCATGTTTCTTGCCATTGAGCCTCAGCGCTCCTTCACCTCGATCAACGAATTCCAGAACGAACCAATCCACTCCCGGTCGATCGATACGGTAATCCGGGCGACATCGCTCAAAACCACCACTGGCCACAGCGAAATCCTCTTTTCCGTCGGAATCCAGGAAGAACAGGCGAGACAATTCCACCTGTTTGGAAATGTAATCCGGAGTTTCTTGTAGTTCGTTCACAGGCAAATCAGAGCCGCAGTGCGCAATGCATTCAATCCAAATTTGGATAGGATGGATGAATAATCTCAACACAACCTGCCTCCATTTGTTCAGGATAATCAATACTAAATCATCTATTCCCACTTCCCGAGCTCCAATATCATTGCGGATGGCAGAACATCGGTTTGGCAAAGGATATTTGAGTCCACTTCGCTTTCATGGGCATGATCCCGAATATCCATAAAACATTCCCCGAATCTAAAAGTCGGCATCTAGCCAAAGCCTTGATGGCCGACTTGGCTGCGTCCGTAAGTCCTTGGAGGAACGCACCATCCTACAGGCCGAGTCGCAGGCATCCCTGTTCATCAAAACCCTGCGCTAACCGATGGCCACCCATGGAATGCGTCATCGCCGACACCTGCGTCAACAAGCTTAGGAGCAAAAAAGTCGGGGTTTCCCTCACGGTCATCCCCTGCTGGGGCTATGGCTCGGAGACCATGGACATGGATCCCCACACGCCCAAGGCGAGCTGGAGCTTCAACGACACCGATGAAGACTTGTTGCCGCTAGGAATGGAGCTGGAATCGACATGAGGGTCTATCCCATGATCTGGCCATGAGCCCCGCTGATTCCGGATTTTCCATGCCCGCCGAATGGTCGCCGCAGGTGGCCGTGTGGTTGTCGTGGCCGGTGAAGGATCCGCGCCATTGGGGTGGATCCAAGTTCGAGCTGATCGAGACCAAGTTTGCCGAGATTGCGGCGGCCATTTCGCGCCACGAGCCGGTGCGCATCAATGCGGTGGCCAATGAGCACGAATCCATCCGCGATGCCTGCAACCAGGCCAAGGCGATGATGGAGCGCGTCGAACTCTTTGATCACGAACACAACGACGTCTGGTGCCGCGACCACGGACCCATTTTTGTGAAGCATGGCGAAACCGGCGAAGTCGCTCTCTCCGACTGGGAGTTCAACGCCTGGGGCGGCAAGTTTTCCCCATGGGATTTGGACAACTCCATTCCCGGCCAGATCGCGCAGTCGCTCGGCATGCAGCGCTTCAAAGGCGGGATGATTCTTGAGGGCGGTGCGATCGAGGTGAACGGCGCGGGCCAGCTTCTCACCACCGAGGCGGTGCTGCTCAATCCAAACCGCAACCCGGATCTCGGCAAGGAAGCCATCGAGCAGAAGCTTCGTGATGGCCTCGGTGTGCAGGACATCCTCTGGCTCAAGCAGGGCATCGAGGGTGATGACACCGACGGCCACATCGACGACCTTGCCCGCTTTGTGAACAAGGACACCATCCTTGCCTGCACCGATACCGGAGCCAACCGCGCCATCCTCGAGGACAACCTGCAGCGCCTGCGCTCCTTCGATCGCTTTGAAGTGCTCGAGATCCCTTTGCCTGAAGCCTGCGAGGTTCCCGGCTGGAGACTGCCCATACTGCCCGCCTCTTATGTGAATTTCCTCATCGTCAACGGCGGGGTGCTGGTGCCGACCTTCCGTCAGGCGAAGAATGATGACCGGGCACTGGGCATGATCCGCGAGCTCTTCCCGGGCCGCGAAGTCAGCGGCATCGACTGCCTCGACCTGGTGGAAGAAGGTGGGACGCTCCACTGCATCTCGCAGCAGCAGCCGGCGATGGGTTCTTAGTTCTTAGGTCTTAGTTTGAACCGGAGAAGGCCATTCACTTGGCAGGGACGCATCTGGCACTGCATGAATGGAAGGAGCACCCAAATCGCAAACAAGCTTGAAGATTTCGATCACCCTATCCTTTCGTGACCTCCGTAGCACGCAGCGCGGAGGAAGTTTCGTGCCTTTCGTGGTTCCCCCTTAAACCCGCCTCCCCGCATCGGCCTCCAACCAGGCCCACATGGATTCGAGGCTGGCGCGGACCTTCTCTTTCGTCGCTGCAAGATCTTCACCCGCATCGGACTCACCGAAGAGGTAGAACTTGATCTTGGGTTCGGTTCCGGAGGGACGCACGGCAAAGCGGCGGCCGTCTTCGAGATCGACAAACAACATCTTTTCCTTGGGCAGGAGATCGCCTTCCTGATCGTAAATGTCGTCTTTGGCAAAGTTGCGAACCTTCACCACGGCAGAGCCGTCCACCTCGCTGGGTGGGTTGTCGGCGAAGCTCGTCGCAAGGGCAGCAATCTTGGCAGCCCCATCGGCACCTTCCATCACCATGGCCTTGCCGATTTCCAGATAGTAGCCGTATTCGGTGTAAATGTCGTCGAGCAGTTCGGGCAGGGTTTTGCCCACGGATGAAGCATAGGCGGCGACTTCGGCAAACATCAGGGTGGCGCCATTGGCATCCTTGTCGCGCACGGAATCCGAACCGAGGTAGCCGTAGCTCTCCTCGCCGCCGAAGACGAAGAAGCGGGAATATTCCAAACGCAGCTTGCGGGTCTCCTCTTCGCTCAGCGAGCGGTAGTCGCCCTTCTTGTCATCGGGAATGGCCTCCTCGTATTTGCGCAGCTTGCCGGAGATGTATTTGAAGCCGGTCAGCGTATCGACCACACCCACGCCGAAGCCATCAGCAATGGAGCGCTGAAGCTCGGTGGTGACTAAGGTCTTGACCAGCACCGCGCGGCTGCGGTTGGCCTGGGTGATCCAACCGAGCTCAAAGCAGGTCTTGAGGCGGTACCAGGCCATCAGCGAGCCGATCTGATTGCCGGTGAGCAGCTGCATCTTGTCTTTGGCATCGCGCACGGCGACGCCCATGCGGTCGGCGTCGGGATCGGTACCGATGACGATCAGGGCATCCTCCTTGTTGGCAAGATCGATGGCCATCTGCAGGGCCGGGCCGTTCTCGGGGTTGGGCGAGGCCACAGTCGGAAAGCGGCCGTCCTGGGTGTCCTGCTCGGGCACGGTCAGCACGTCGAAGCCAAAGCTTTTGAGCATGGGCACGTTGATGTGGCCACCGGTGCCGTGAAGGTTGGTGAACACCACCTTGGTCGAGGTGCCATCCAGCAGCGAGGGCTGAAGCAGGAGGGTCTTGAGGCGCTCGGTGTATTTGGCGTCCATCTCCTCACCCAGCGTGGTCACCGTGCCGCGCTCTTCCTCGGCCACGGGCTCGTAGCTCTCGGAGCGGATGGCATTGACTCGCTCAATGATCTTGCTTGCATCGGGCTCCACGATCTGGGCGCCATCGTCGAAGTAGGCCTTGAAACCGTTGTCGTGACTGGGGTTGTGGCTGGCGGTCAACACCACCCCGGCGTCGGCACGGAGTTCGCGGATGGCGAAGGAAAGCTGCGGGGTTGAGCGCGGACCGTCGAAGAGGTAGGCGTCGCAGCCGTGATCGGCGCAGACCTTGGCGCAGAACTCGGCGAAGTCGCGCGAGAAATGGCGGGTATCGTGCGCGAAGACCAGCTTGGGCTTGCGGCCATCCACCACTTCCTTGGCGTGCTGAATCAGACCGCGCACCGCACGACCGACGTTGAAGAAGTTCATGGTCGCCGTGCCGACGCAGGGATGCTCGGGGCGCTCGTTGGGACCGCCTGCGCCCTGCTCGACTTCGGTCACCACCCGGCCAATCGTGCGACCGCGCAGGCCACCCGTGCCGAAGGCCAAGGTCTTGAAGAAGCGGTCATTGAGTTCCTGCCACTCGCCCTTAGAGACCAGTTCTTCAATGGCCTTGGGGGCAATGTCGCTAATGGAGCCGGCCAACAGGCTCTCGATATTGGTCTTGGCGTCGGCCAGCAGCTTGCCGTCGGCGACGGCGGTTTCGAGGGAAGTCGTGAGGTCGGACATGGCTTGGTGGGTCGTGGAACGGGTAGCAATTTGGTAAAATCAGGCTTGGTAGGCTTCGGCGATGGTCTCGGCCCATTGCTTGGCGCGGCCACCGTAGTTGAGGTCGTCTCCAGCATAGAGAATGCCACGCGAGACATTGATCACATCGGGGGCCGTGCGACCGGCATCCGCCAAGGCACTCAGGTTGCCCCCTTGGGCACCCAGGCCGGGCACCAGCAGGGGGGCATCCGGCATTTTGGCGAGCACGTCTGCCGCGTTGGTCAGGCCGACCACGTAGCCGACGTCGGTGTCGCGGGATTCGTCCTTGGCGCGAGCACCGAGGGCGGGCACCAGTTCAAACACGGAGCGTCCGTCGGCGAGTTGCTGCTGCTGGAAATCCGCAGTGCCGGCGTTGGAGGTCACCGCCAGGAGATAAACGCCCTTGCCGGGCCAATCGAGAAAGGGCTCGAGCGAATCGTAGCCGAGGAAGGGATTGAGGGTCACGGCATCGACCTTCCAGCCCTCAAAGTAGCCCTTGGCGTAGTATTTCTGGGTTTCGCCGATGTCGCTGCGCTTGGCGTCGAGGATGACGGGCACCTCATCGGGCATCTCGCCGAGCAGTTCCTCGAGCACCTGGATGCCATCGATGCCCATGGCCTCGAAGTAGGCCATGTTGGGCTTGAAGGCAGCGGC
>JAWVYP010000071.1:0-11569 GCA_033722655.1 Akkermansiaceae bacterium
CCGCATCCGCTTGATCCACGCAAGATGCGGCCTCCGCCGAGGCCGGTTTTCTTAGAGCCAACTCGCTCTGCTCGTCGGCCCTTCGGGCGTTGTGTCCCCATCTCAGCTTCTGTGGCCACGCCAGGTAAGTTGCTCAAGCCCACAACATCTAGTCCCCTCTTACCGGGCTAAAGAACTGCGTAGTAGTACAGGCTGCTTCCTAAATTACTTCACGCTCGAGGGCCTGAGACTCCAGCATTTCTCCCGTCAAGCCGCCTCCCACGTGTGAGTAGCGGCAAGTGCCTGTGTCGGCTTCCCCAAAAGAGGCACGGATCTAAACTAGAGATTTTAGGGCCCTCGGGGATTTGGTTTTCGTATTGATTTGTTGTTCGAGTTGCGCCCGGAAGAGCGCGGGAGGGACATTATGCCAGTCACAAGCGCAATCACGCTCGACCTGCCAGGGCTCAATGGATCATGTTCGAACCCATGAATGCAGCCTTCCTGCTCAAAAGCTTCATCTTGTTTCTTGCGCTCAACTGCAGCGCCATGGCTGAGCGCCCCAACATCCTCTTCTGCATGGCCGACGACTGGGGCTGGCCTCATGCCGGAGCCTACGGCGACCAGGAGATCAAGACGCCGACCTTTGACCGCTTGGCGAAGGAGGGAGCTCTCTTCCAGCACGCCTACGTCTCCAGCCCGTCTTGCACACCCAGCCGCAACGCGGCGATCACCGGCAAGTACCACTGGCAGCTCGGCCCCGGCGCCAATCTCTGGAGCACCTTGCCCACCGAGCATGAGAGCTTCATTCACTTGTTGGCCGACCACGGCTACGTGATCGGTCAGAACAAGCCCAAGACCTGGGGGCCCGGCAGCATCCAATCTTGGGTGGAAGCTCACGGCGAACATCCCGCGGGCCCCACCTTCAACACGATCACGGATTTTCTCGAGAACACCGACGCCGGAGAGAAGCCCTTCTTCTTCTGGTTGGCCACCGATGATCCCCA
Source organism: Akkermansiaceae bacterium (assembly GCA_033722655.1). Classification (GTDB taxonomy): domain Bacteria; phylum Verrucomicrobiota; class Verrucomicrobiia; order Verrucomicrobiales; family Akkermansiaceae; genus Luteolibacter. Next base: position 984 of record JAWVYP010000071.1, read on the forward strand.
TCGCGGCTACAAAAGAGGTTCGGGCAAAGAGGCAGGCATTGATCCGGGCAAGGTCCATCTCTTTGAGCATTATCCGGATAGTGAGGTGGTGCGCAGTGACGTGGCCGATTACTACTTTGAGGTGCAGCGTTGGGACAAACTGGTCGGAAGTGCGGTGGCCGAACTCGAAAAGCGCGGCCTATTGGAAAACACCATCGTCATCATGACGGGTGATCACGGCATGCCGTTTCCACGTTGCAAGGGCCACCTCTACGACAGCGGTACTCGCGTGCCCTTCGCGGTACGCTGGGCCAAAGGCATGAAGGGCGGACGAGTGATCGAGGACTTCGTGTCCTTAACCGGCATTGCACCGACCCTGCTCGAAATCTGCAAGGTGGAGGTGCCCAATTACATGACCGGGCAAAGTTTTGTGAGCCTGCTCAAGTCGGACAAGTCAGGGCTCATTGAGCCGGACCAGCGACCCGACATCGTCTATGGTCGCGAGCGCCACGGCTTGGCGCAGGAGAAGCCCAACACGGGCGGCTATCCCTCGCGTGCGATCCGCACCCGAGACTTCCTCTACATCCGCAACTACCAGCCCGGTTGGTGGCCGGCGGGAACCGGTGATACCGAAAAATCCCATTTCCCGGGCCAGTGGTATGGCGACTGCGATGGCGGACCAACCAAGAACTACATCATTGATCACCGCGACAAGGACGAGGAACACAAGCGTGCCTTCCGGCTCTGCTTTGCCAAGCGTCCCGAGCACGAGCTCTATGACCTGCGCAAGGATCCCGATCAGATCCACAACCTCGCGACCGACCCCGCCTACCAAACCCAACTGGCCGAATTGCAGGCGCGGCTCGATGAGCGCCTGACCGAACTCAAAGACCCCCGGGCAAAGAACCCGAAGACTCTGGAGTTCGATGGCCACCCCTTCTTCGGTCGTGCCGGCGGCATGCGCACGAAGTAGCAGGCTTGTTCAAAGCCGACGCGGCGCCCATGTCCTGCATGTACATGATCCCGGCGCTTTCGATTTGTGAAATTCCCGCCCTTGGGCCAGCGTATCTCGTATCTCCTCAGCCCCCCGAATCATGGATAAGAGAACCTTTCTTCGAGTCATTGGCGGCACCGCCTTCACCGCCAGCCTGGCTCCCAAGCAACTCTTTGGCGCCGAGGGCAAGGGTGCTTCGGGTGTGTTGGTGGAAGCCTGCAACTTTGCCAATCCCGGCGGCTGGAAGATCGACACCCAGTTTTATCATCAGATGGGCGGCAACCACCTGCTGGCCCACGGCATGGGCATTCCCGTGAACAACGCCACCACCACGGTGCGTCTCGACGACGGCAAGTGGAAGGTATGGGTGCGCACCCGCAACTGGTGCCCCGGCGAATGGGAGGCCCCCGGTCGTTTCCGCGTCAAATTCGAGGGCAAGCTGCTCGATCCCGAGTTCGGGGTGAAGGACGACAAATGGGGCTGGCAGTACGGTGGTGAAGTGGAAGTGAAATACCACCACGGGCGCAAGGCTCCGGAGTATCTGGTCGAACTGGTCGACCTCACCGGTTTCGACGGCCGCTGTGATGCCATCTTTTTCACCAAGGAGGAAAACCCCGAGCTGCCCAACGAGGACCTGGTCGAGCTCACCGCCTGGAAGGACCGGCTCAGCGGTCGCGACAAGCTCGAGATTCCGGAACATGACTACGACCTGGTCATCGTCGGCGGCGGCATGTCCGGCTGCGCCGCGGCTCTTGCCGCTCGCAGCCAGGATCTCAAGGTCGCATTGATTCAGGACCGCCCGCTCTTGGGCGGCAACGCCAGTGCCGAGGTCCGTGTGCACACCATCGGCATTCCGGGCAAGGGCCAGGAGATGATCGGCAAGATCGACACGGTGCACTGGCCCAACGGCTCGGCCATGGCCTGGGCGGACCAGAGGAAACGGGAAGCCTCCATGAAGGAATCCGGCACCGACATCTACGCCCATCACGCGGCGGTCGGGCTTGGCAAGGATGGCGACAAGATCACCAGCGTGGAGGCCCGCGATGTCACCAGCGGGCGCATCAAGCGCTTCAAGGCGCCGGTGTTCATCGACGCCAGCGGCGACGGTTGGCTCGGTTTCTGGGGCGGCGCTGAATTCCGCGAGGGCCGCGAGTCCCACAAGGAGTTCGGCGAAGAGTGGGACAAGCACGGCGATCTTTGGAGTCCCGAAAAGCCGGATAACAAAGTCATGGGCACCAGCGTTCTGTGGAATTCACAAAGACTCAAAACGCCTTCGGGTTTTCCCGAGGTGCCATGGGCGATGCCGGTGGCCGGCAAACACCAAGCTGTCAACGGCGAGTGGTATTGGGAGTATTCCCACAACGATCTCGATCAGATCGATGACGCCGAACAAATCCGCGATCACATGCTGCGTGCCATTTACGGCTCTTTCGCCAACGCCAAGAGGCATCCAAAGAACGCGACGGTGAAGTTGCAGTGGGTGGCTTATGTAGGCGGCAAGCGCGAGTCGCGCCGCATTGTCGGTGATCACATCTACTCGATGCAGGACGCCACTTCGCGCACCGAGTTTCCGGACTCCGTGGTCGAGGAGGTGCGCGAGCTCGACACCCACTACCAACGCAAGGAGACCGGAGCCGCCGAGGACTTCCTCTCCAAGGCCCTGTTCCGCGACACCCACGGCACCTACTACATCCCGTTCCGCTGCTTCTACTCCAAGGACATCTCCAACCTCATGATGGCGGGCCGCTGTTTCAGCTGCACCCACATCGGCTTGTCCGGCCCCCGCGTCATGCTGACCTGCGCCCAGATGGGTCTGGCCACCGGCTATGCAGCCGGGTTGTGCAAGAAGCACGGCGCCCTGCCGCGTGAAGTCGGCAAAAAACACATCGTTGAACTGAGGAAGTTGATCGGCTACGAACCATCTGCCTGATCACCTCCTCATGCTTCGTCACTGGGTCAACTTCGGTCTCCTCTTCAGCTTCCTGACACTCGCGGTCAGTGGCCTGTTGGCTTACCTCCAGCCCTTCTCCATCGTCACCACCCGGGTCCATGTGGTCTTCGGCCTGCTGACCTTCGTGTTGGTGGGCCTGCATCTCGCTTCACGAATTCCGTACTTCAAGGCGCAGACCGTTGGCAGGAAGGCCTCCTATCCTCTGTTGATTGTGATCACCGCGAGTTGGGTGGTCCTGTTGGTGGTCTCGCTGCAGGGAGTGTGGCCGGCCAAGCCCCTGATGGAGGGCAGTTACGAGTCGCGCCACAAGCGGGCCATCGTGCGGCCCTCGCCACTTGCCGGCTTGGCCGAGCTCGACGGGGGACAGCGGCTGGTGGCGCGCAAGCCCGGTGAAGGCGCGGATACGATGGTCTCGCTGCTGCTGCGCTTTGGTGACCAGGTGGAAGGCCCGCCGGCCCTCGCCGTCTGGGCCGAGACCACCAACGGCTCCATGATCGAAACCCTCTATCTTCCCAGCGAGCTTGCCTATTCGGAGGACGTGACCTGGAAGGGCGCGGAAACCAAACGCCATCACCTGCTGCCCATCTGGCGCCACAAGCACACCCTGGTCACCGGCGTGGATCCCGAAGGCGAGATCGATGCCTACACCGCCGCCACGCCGGAACACGCCTTCACCCTCGATCAGTATCTGAACTCCGGTGAAGATGGCCGCTTTGTGATTTGCGTCGAGGTGAATGCCCTTGGCGATGCCAACGAGGCCTATGACGATGAGGTCCTCGGCCAGCCTTCATTGCTCTACACCGCCTACGTCGATGCCAGCGAGGGTCCCAAATATGGGTTGCTTGAGCTGACCGCCCACGGCGGCGAAGCCATCGAGTCTGGCACCCTCAATTACGATTTCGAGGGCATCGACAGCGCGCGCCAGCTCATCGACCTGCTGCTGGTGCACACCGAAAAATTTGAGCGCTGAGCGTTGAGTAGAATTGTAATGTGGAGAGCTTTCGGGGCGTTATCTTGTAATGCATGATTTGAATCGCGACGAAGAGTCTTTGCCCACTGCCGGGCAGGCCCTTCTGTTCGGCTTCAAATCGGGCGTGCTACGCTGGCGACGGCGCTTGATCGACTGGGACGCACCGGTTCGAAGGTATCCTGTGGGCAATGCCGGCGAGTCCCGCGAGGTGATTTCCGAACAAAGCGCGAAGCTGTGGACAAACCTTTCGGCGGCCGAATTTCCGCTGACCGCGGGCAAGGTCGAGAACCTGCGGGTCGCAGCGCGCCGCCTCCACCGGGTGGAGATCCCGGCGGGAGAGATCTGGAGTTTCTGGAAGCAATTGGGCCGGCCCACCCGCGCCAACGGCTTTGTTGCCGGTCGCGAGTTGCGCGAGGGTTGTTTGGTGCCCGCCATCGGCGGTGGGCTCTGTCAGTTGAGTGGGCTGATCTATCAGGCGGCCTTGGATGCCGGTCTGGAAGTGATCGAGCGCCACGGCCACACGCGCGTCATTGCCGGATCGCTGGCCGAGGAGGACAAGGACGCGACGATTTTCTGGAACTACGTCGACCTGCGGCTGCATCATGCGCGGGCCTGGCGCATGGAGGTCGAACTCACGACATCCGAACTCATCGTGCGCATTCTCTCTGACCAACGGGGTGATGTCCTCGAGGCAAAGGCCGTCGATGCCGCCAAGCGGCCGCCGATCACCGGAGACTGCCTGACCTGCGGCATGGTCGAGTGCTTTCGTCATCCTTCCGCGCTATCGGACCACGCGCCCGCCCAGGGGCATTCCGCCTATCTGCTCGATGGCCGCTGGCCGGAGTTCGAGCAGTGGTGCGCCGAGCATTCGCGCGAGGGTGACTGCTGGTTGACGCCTCTCGATGGATGCAGGTGGCGCAAGCCCAACTACCAGTGGCGACGGCCGTCCGGGATTTCGACTCGGCACGCCACGCTCGTGACCCTGTGGCGTTCCTTCCAGCACCGACGGCTGCCCGCCCAGGGCGCACTGCGCCAGCGCAGCTTGCTCGATGGCTCGGCTGCCCTCGCCAATCACTACGCCCGAAAATTGGATCCGACCTGCCGTCATGTGGTGGTCTCCCAGAGTTTACTGCCCTTCCTCTGGCGCAGCGGGGCGCTCGGTGGCCGCAGCTTTGATGTGCTCATCGAGCGCTGGCCCCTGCATGAACTGCAACAATGCCTCGACCGGGCCCTCGAGCGACATCCCGATTCTCCCACCCTCGGTGACTTCCGCGCCGACCCCGACCTCGCCCGGGCTGAACAAGAGGCACTGGCCGCAGCCGGCCGCATGGTGACTCCTCACCGGGCCATGGCCGAGCACTTTGGCGCCAAAGCCTGGTTGGTGGATTGGAAGATGCCCAAGCCCATCGAGCGCCAGCCCTCGGCCAAGCCCACTGTGTTCCTGCCCTGTTCCCGCCTCGGCCGCAAGGGGGCCTATGAGCTGGCAGCTGCCCTGCGGAAGCTGGACGGAGTCGAGCTCAAGCATCTGGGCCGCGCCGAGGAGGGTGTGGCGAATTTGTTTGAGGGCGTCGAGTGTTCTCCCGCGAGCTTACAAGACCTCGCCCAGGCCCATGCATTGGTTCTGCCCGCCTGGGTCGAGCACCAGCCACGCCACGCACTGAAGGCTCTCGCCAGCGGCATCCCCGTGGTCGCCTCTACGGCCTGTGGTCTGCCGGATCATCCGAACTTGCATCGGATGCACGAGCCGAGTGCAGCAGCGCTGGAGCAAATCTTGAGATCGATTCTGGATACGAGTCCGTGATTGAAAGGCGTCCCTGACAGAGCGGCAGCAAATCGTGGATGTCTGTAACTCTTTGATTATCAGTAGTCGATTTTTGGGAATCGTGCGCTGAATCGCTCCAAGCCTTGTATGCCTCCGAGCGGGCGAGAGCGCTGTGGCTTGGGTGATTGATGGTACGCCAGACTTGCGCCAGCCCAAATGGCCGCTGACGGGAGCGCAGCGACCACCTTTTTCCCCTTCTAAGGACAGGGCCGTCGCGCTAGGATTGCACCCTTCGTGAGAAAGAAGATCCCCAGCCTGCCGCTCCTGATCGGCCTCAGCCTGACCTACATGCTGGTGACCGGGGGCTTCTACATTGCCCGTGGCAACCACGAGTTCATCGCCTACCTCGGGGTCTGTCTCGGGGTGGGTGCGATCATCCTCTGGACCCTGCCACGTTCGGGACTCGATGGCTTGGCGCTCTGGGGTCTTTCGGGTTGGGGACTGCTCCACATGCTGGGCGGGCTGGTGCCAGTGGGGGATACAGTGCTCTATGGCTGGCGGATCATTGAGCTGGTCGACGGCAAGGGGGACTTCTTCATCCTCAAGATGGATCAGGTGGTCCACTTCTATGGTTTTGCGGTGGCGGCCGTCCTGGTCCATCAGCTCCTCGATCGCCGGATGACGGCCCAGGTCTCGGGGGGCATGAGAATCTTCTTGGCCTGGATTGGCTCCATGGGTCTGGGAGCCCTCAACGAGGTGGTCGAATTCCTGGCGCTGGTCAGTCTGGAGAACACCGGAGTCGGCGACATCTACAACACCGGCCTGGACCTCTGCTTCAATCTGGTGGGGGCCCTGGCCGGAGCCTGGTTCAGTGAGCAGCGCAGCAAGCCGAAGCAGCCGGCTCAACTATCCTGAGTTTGAATCTATCGGCACCCGAAGCATTTCTCTTGCCGTGGTCGAGCAAGCCCGGCCGCGACATCCGCCTGCCGCACTTCGGCGTGGAGGGCCACAAGACCCTGGACAAGTGATGCACCACCGTGCTCAACGCTCACGGCAAGCCCATCGAGTCGTTCATGGGCTGGAAGTCCTGTGCCGGAATGGCCTTCCTTTCGCGTCAGCCCGCAGCTAGTCTCATGCTCATGGCCAAAAAATGTCTCATTGGTCTGACTGCCCTTGCGGTGATCCTGTTAGGCGCGGCCTCCCTTCAGGCCGCCTCCAAGCCCAACATCATTTTCATCCTGGTCGACGACATGGGCTGGTCGGAGTCGGGACGGAGGCAAGCATGCGCATCGCAGACTTTCTGCCCGACATTCCCGTGGATAAGATGGGAAAATTCATCTCCTCAGCCAGCATGGAAAGGCCTCTGCGTTCTTGGGCAGGATCAAGCAAGGGCGCGTGGAGGGCAGGATTCAGAAAGCGACCAAATCTCGGCTGGGCGAATCACCGCGAAACTTGAAGCACGCCTGGAAAATGGTCCCTCCAAACAGTCTTGGGTTCACCACGTGAAGCAGGCACTACAAAATTGCCGCAGAATGACAATCGACGGCCCGTGATTCCATCTTTCATGATGCCCTCCATGAACGATGCGACAAATCCGGAGATGTCCCTGAGGGAGCCCGTGCCGCCACCGGTGGAAAAGGAGAAGTCCAAGCGGGGCTGTGTGGTCAAGGTCCTGATCGGCCTGGTGGCCGCCGTCCTCCTGCTCTTGGCCACTGGCTATTATGTCCTTTTCCACACGGCGATTCCCGCGCGGATGCTGGCGGGTGTCATCAACCAGAATCCGAGGATCCAGATCGAGGGGATCGAGGGATCCCTCAAGTCCGGCTTCTCGGTGGCGACCATGCGTTTCGAGGATGCGATGGGCAATGTCAACGAACTGGATGATGTGCGGTTGCGCTACCGCACGGAGGGCGATCTCATGGTCATCACCGAGGTCCATGTCGGACGGGGCCTGTTCTACGTGGATCGCAGCGGCGATGAGCCGGCCGAGACCACCGAAGAGCCATACCCGGAATCGGGTGGCGGCGACCCCATGGAGGTGCTCATCGAGAGCATTTCCATCAATGACATCACCCTTGTCGATGTGGGCACGGGGGAGGCTTTCAAGATGGAGGGCTTCCACGTGGACCGTCTGCGCATCGGCAAGGAATTCAGCATGGGAACCGCGAGCCTGCGAAGCAGTGGACTCGACCTGACCATCACACCGCAGGATGGCGCCGAGGTGAGTGACCGCTTCGATGTCGACTTCTTGGCCAAGCCCGCCTTCCACGAGAATGTCATCGCAGCCATCGATCTCAAGGGAACCGTGGAGATCATTGGCGAGGACCAGCACCGCATGGACCTGAGCGGCTTTGACGGGAAGTTCTCCATCGAAGGCGACAGTGATGTCATTGCCGTCAGCCTGCGGGACTTCGACAGCCGGGACTACTTCAAGTCGGGTCTGCCTTTCGAGGACGTGGACCTCGAGATCCAGATGACGGGAAGCGAGGGGACGCTCAAGGGCTCCTTCCAGTTGGGAGAGAGCCGGTTTGCCATCGCTCAGGCCATTCAGGACGAAGGTGGGCTGGATCGGAATCCGGTCATTGCCACCAGCGAGCAGGGTGACACCCGATATCAGTTGGTCATCAGCCAGAGTCACATGGAGAAGGGTGACTTTTCCTCCATCCAGCTGCGGAGCCAGCCGGCCATGGCCCATCGCGATGCCGTGGCGATGATGCTAACCGGCAGTGCCTACGGCGAGCTCACGGAGCAGGAGCGCGCCGAGGTGGATGAAGTGGGCGCCATGCTGCAGCCACCGGAATCCGAATAAACCCTTGGACTGGGCTGAGGTGGGATAGACATCGCAAGCTTTGAATGTCCCCGGCTGGCGGAAGTGGGTTGGTGGGTGGAAGTTTTGGTCACAACGCTTCGGTGGGCTTTTTTCACCCGTCTTGTGCCACCTCAGTCTCTGTGGGTAGACGAGCTCAGTTGCCATTCAAGCATTTCGTCCATCTGTGCCCATCTGCGCTTTCCGTCCCTTCTTCCAATTTCAGCATTTCAGTTTTCCAGCATTCCCGCTTTTCTACCCAGGTGCCCACTCCCCAAAAAGGCTACAAGGCCATCAACCACAACGACGTGCTCTACCGCTGGATCCTGCAGAACAAGCGCGGGGTCAACGAGATGGTGGTGATCGCCAGTGCGCCGGTGAACGGCCAGAAGCTGATGGTGGAGCTGCCCAAGGTGGTCAATCCACAGATGGTGCCCAAGGCCATCGACTTTGCCCTGGAGCACGGCTGGAGGCCGATGGAGGCGGGCGATCCCTTCGAATGCGTGCTGCGCCGTGGCCATTTCGTGATCGGCAGGGATTGAGCTTCCATCAGCTCATCCGCGGATTTCGCATCATGCCCTGAATGCAGTCTTCCAGGGGTTCCTTCAGGGCAAGTTCAACAGGCCAGGGCATTGGCCGGCATTTCCTTGCGCAGTAGTGAGCGCACCGAGCGGTAGCGGCTCCTGCCGGCGAGGTATTGATCGAGCGAGTTGCGGGTGAGTGGGTCGAGGTGATGGATGAGAGGTTGCTCGACCTTCAAGATGGCGGCCATGGCCGGCTTCACCCGGCGGTCCCAGCGCCGGTGCAGCAGTTCGGCGTCGGTGGGGCGGATGCGTCCGCGGCAATGAGGGTGAGCGCAGCAGCAGTCCATTTCCCATTCCAGATTGAAGAGGCCGTATTCGTCGGTGAGTTGCTCGCCGGCCTCGATGTCGCACAATGCGATCTCGAAACCCCAGGCGGTGCTCATGGTGTTGGCGCCGCAGGAGTGGTTGACGTACTTCGCGCCATCCCAACTCAGGATGCGGATGCCGCGGGGGTCGATGTAGGAATACTTCTCCGCCTGTTGGCGGCTAGCTTCGTCCAAGCGCTGGTAGTGTTCCGGCGTGATCTCGATGTCGAGCGGATCCTGGACGTAGACCAGGGTGCCCATGGGGATGTGGCGGGAGGCAAACACGCCGTAGCCGACGTGCGGGTTGACGAGCCGGAGCTCGGTCGCGGGGTGGATCATGGAGGGCAGGATTTGCCCGGCTGGCATTCCGGCCCGGCCAGGGATTTCATCGAACCCCCTTTCAAGACCGGTGGAATGCTGCCGTTGATCATGCATCTAAGTCTTTGATAAAAACTGTCAAGTCGCCGTTTGTGACACAGGCAAGGAACCGATCCCCAATGGCAGGGGAATGCCGCGCGCGGCATCCTGGCCGGCGATGAGCCGAAGCCCCTATCCGACCACCGGCGATACGGCTTGCCTGCATGACACGGCCGTTTGAATGGCTTTACATGCAGCTTCCGATGACCCCTTGACCATGGGGAATTCCAATGCCTTGTTATGATGTGACCTGATTGAGCATGCGGCTAGTCGGCTCCGTCCATTGGGCGTCGAGCCGCCCAATTCGTGCTGCAAGGCGCATGGGGGCAGTCGAATGGACTGTGATCTGCCCATCGCGATCAGGCGTCTCTCGGCTTGGTTCGCGCCGCCGGAACCCAAGCATCAAACCTGCCATGAAATTCATGATACCCCACACCACACGCAACACTCTCCTGGCCACCGCGGCCACCATCGGCCTGATGCCTTTTGTCCAAGCTGAAGTCGATCCTTACGACAAACCCGACCGCAGCTGGCTGAGCATTTCCGGTGAAGTCACCTCGGTGACTCCCGACACTTTCCTTCTGGACTATGGAGATGGTGCCATCACCGTGGAAATGGATGACTTTGACAACGATGCGGACGCCTACAAGCTGGTGGTCGGCGATGAGGTGACGGTCTATGGCCGGGTTGACGACGACCTTTTCGAGACCACAAGCATCGAAGCCAGCAGTGTGTGGGTTTCCGGCATCAATACCTATTTCTACGCCAACAGTGCCGACGAGGAAGACCTGCCGGCCGAAGTGACCCTCTCGGTGTCG
>JAWVYP010000072.1:0-11537 GCA_033722655.1 Akkermansiaceae bacterium
CACGAGGAACTCATTCGCAAGCGCCGCGAAGAGTATGATGGGTGATTGGGTTGATTTGCTGGTCGGGCCCATGGGCTACGACTACATGCAGCGCGCTCTCTGGGTGAGCGCGATGGTGGGGGTGGTGTGTGGTTTTCTCTCGGCCTTCGTCACCCTCAAGGGCTGGTCACTGATGGGCGACGCGCTGTCACATGCCGTTGTGCCGGGTGTTTCCCTGGCCTATGTGCTGGGCCTGCCATTCGCGCTTGGTGCCTTCATTGCCGGAATGTTTGCCGCCGTGGCGATGGCTTTTGTGAAAGCCAAAAGCCGCATCCGCGAGGACGCGACCATCGGCATTGTCTTCACCGCTTTCTTTGCCGCGGGCCTGTTGCTGATCTCGCTCAATCCCGCCCACGTGAACCTCAAGACCATCCTCTTGGGCAACATGCTTGGCATCAGCGACCATGACATCATCCAACTGGTGGCCATCAGTGTGATCACTCTGCTGATCCTTGCGCTCAAGTGGCGTGATCTGATGCTCTACTGCTTTGACGAGCGTCAGGCCCGCGCGCTGGGCATGAAGGCGGGCCGCCTTCACGTGCTGTTGATGACGCTGCTGGCGGCGACCGCCGTGGCGGCCCTGCAGGCGGTGGGTGCCTGTCTGGTCATTGCCATGCTGGTCACTCCCGGAGCCACCGCCTATCTCCTGACCGACCGCTTCGGACGCATGGCCTGCATTTCGATGGGACTCGGCCTGGCCAGCTCGGTGCTGGGAACCTACGGCAGCTACTGGTTCAACGGAGCCACCGGCGGTTGCATCGTCACTCTGCAGACCCTTGTCTTTCTGGCGGTCTTTCTGTTCGCGCCCAAGCAGGGTTATCTGACCCGTCGATGGCTTGCCGGACGCTACAAGCGGGAGGTGAACTCATGATGGCGCTCTTTGAGATGTTTCAGTTCGGGTTCGGACGCGACGCCATGTGGGTCGGCACCATGGTGGCCGCCGTTTGCGCGGTGCTCTCCTGCTTTCTGGTGCTCAAGGGCTGGTCGCTGATGGGTGACGCAGTGGCCCATGCGGTTCTGCCGGGCATCGTGCTTGCCTACATCGCCGGCGTGCCGCTGGCCATCGGTGCCTTCGGTGCCGGACTGATGTGTTCGGTGGGGACCGGTTTCATTCGCCAGAACAGCCGGGTCAAGGAGGACACCGTGATGGGCGTGGTGTTCACCGGCATGTTTGCCTTCGGTCTGGTGCTCTTCAGCCGCACCCCCAGTGACATGCATCTTGATCACATCCTGGTCGGCAACATCCTCGGAATCACCGACGCGCAGTTCGTCCAGACGATGTGGTTGGGTGGTGCGGTGCTGCTGATCACCCTGCTGATGCGCCGCGACCTGCTGCTCATCTGCTTTGACCCCATGCAGGCTCGGGTGATGGCCCTGCGTGACCGCATGCTCGGGCTGCTGCTCCTGTGCCTGCTTTCGATGGCCATCGTCGCCTCGCTGCAGGCGGTGGGCATCATCCTGGTGGTGGCGATGCTGGTCACGCCGGGCAGCATCGCCTACCTGTGGACCGATCGCTTCGACCGCATGCTGATCATCGCGGTGGTCGCTGCGGTGCTCTCCACCTGGTTCGGCATCTGGATCAGCTTCCAGCTGGCCCTCAGCCACGACCTGAGGATTTCCACCTCGGGTTGCATCGTGCTGACCCAGGCCCTGTTGTTCGTGTTCTCGCTGTTGGGCGCGCCCAAATACGGGCTGCTGGCCAGAAGGACCTGATCAATCGGTGCGGCTCACTTGCCTTTGATGATCTTGCCCAGCTTGTCGATGATGGTTGGATCCTCAAGGGTGGTGACGTTGCCGGTGACCTTGCCCTTGTTCACCAACTCCTTGAGCAGGCGACGCATGATTTTACCCGAGCGGGTCTTGGGCAGACCGGGGGCGAAGTGCAGATCGTCGGGCTTGGCGATCGCACCGATCACCTTGCCGACGTGACCTCGAAGTTTCTGGCGCAGTTCCTCCGAGGGCTTGTTCTTGCCCTTGAGGATGACGAAGCAGCACACGGCCTGTCCCTTGAGGTCGTCGGGGCGGCCGATGACCGCGGCTTCGGCAACCGCCGGGTGGGCAACCAGCGCACTCTCGATCTCGGCGGTGCCGAGGCGGTGGCCGGAAACGTTGAGCACGTCGTCGAGTCGGCCGATGATCCAGAAGTTGCCGTCCTTGTCGCGACGGGCACCGTCCCCGGCGGTGTACATGCCCTCGTAGTCGGCCCAGTAGGTCTTCTTGAAGCGCTTCTTGTCGCCGTAGATGTTGCGGATCATGGACGGCCAGGGCTTGCGGATGACCAGGCGGCCGTCCTCGTTGGCTTTGCACTCCTTGCCCTCGTCATCGAGGATGGCCGCGTCCACCCCGAAGAAGGGGCGGGTGGCGGTGCCGGGCTTGCAGGGGGTCGCACCCGGCATGGGTGAAATCATGATTGCGCCGGTTTCGGTCTGCCACCAGGTGTCGACGATGGGGCAGCGGCCGCCGCCGATGACCTTGTGATACCAGTTCCAGGCTTCGGGGTTGATGGGTTCGCCGACCGAGCCGAGCAGGCGCAGCTTGGAGAGGTCGTGCTTCTTGACCAGATCGTCGCCGGCCTTGATGAAGGCGCGAATCGCGGTGGGCGCGGTGTAGAAGATGGTGACCCCATGGTCCTCGCAGATCTGCCAGAAGCGGCCGAAGTCGGGAAAGTTGGGCGCACCTTCGTACATGACCTGGGTTGCCCCGTTGGCGAGCGGGCCGTAGATGATGTAGGAGTGGCCGGTGATCCAGCCGATGTCGGCGGTGCACCAGTAGACATCCTCGTCGCGCATGTCGAAGATGTACTTGCAGGTCGAATAGGTGCCGGTGAGGTAGCCGCCGGAGGTGTGGAGGATGCCTTTGGGCTTGCCGGTGGAGCCAGAGGTGTAGAGCAAAAACAGCGGATGCTCGGAGTCGAAGCCCTTGGGCTGATGGTCTGCGGAGACGTCCTGGATGTCCTCGTGCAGCCAGCTGTCGCGGCCCTTCTTCATCACGATGTCGTTCTCGCAGCGCTTGGCCACGATCACGCGCTTGACCTTCTTGTATTTCTTGAGGGCGTCGTCGACGACGGGCTTGAGGGCCACGACCTTGCCACGACGCCAGCCACCGTCGGCGGTGATGATGGTGGTCGCCCCCGAATCCTCGAGGCGGTCGACGATGGCGTCGGAGGCAAAGCCGCCGAAAACCACGTTGTGGGCGGCCCCGATGCGCGCGCAGGCGAGCATGGCGTAGGCGGCCTCGGGGATCATCGGCATGTAGATCAGCACGCGGTCACCGGCCTTCACGCCCTTCTTTTCGAGCACGTTGGCGACCTTGCTGACCTCGCGCTTGAGTTGGGCGTAGGTGATGACCTGCTTGTCGCCGGGCTCGCCCTCCCAAATGATGGCGGCCTTGTTGGCGCGCGGGCCCTCGGCGTGGCGGTCCACACAGTTTTCGCAGACATTGAGCTTGCCGCCGACAAACCACTTGGCATCGGGGGCCTTCCAATCGAGCACCTTCTTCCACTTCTTCTGCCAGCTGAGTTCCCCGGCCTCGCGGGCCCAGAACTTGGCCGGAGCGTCGATGGACTCCTTGTAGAGCTTGTTGTAGGCCGCCATGGAGGGGATGCGGGCCTTCTTTGAAAACTCCTTGCTGGGTTTGATGGCAGCGGAGGGCTTGCTTTTTTTGGCGGTCTTTTTTTTCGCTTTCTTGGCGCTCATGATGGGTTCAGGCGGATGGGTTGGGGACGCTGGCCTTGGGCCGAGCGCGAGCCAAACTAATGAGTCATCCTCCAAGGGGCAAGCCACCAAGGACCATCACAGGCGTCTTTTTTGGCGCGGCTTCTTGCGCGCGGGTGCCGGAGTCTTTCCCAAGAGCATGCCCACTTCCTCCTCGGTGAGGTGGGCCCATTGTCCCGCCTCCAGCTCACCGAGCCAGAGGCCACCGATGCGCACTCGCAGCAGGCGGCTGACCTGATAGCCGATGGCTTGGAACATCACTCGGATCTGACGCTTGGAGCCATGGTCGAGTATGACCTTGAGCCGACGCGCGGAGAGCCGCTCGACCTCCTTGGCCTGCAACTTGCCATCCGGCGTGTAGATGCCCTCGGTGAGTTTCTTGAGATGGGCTTTGTCGAAGGCCTGGTTGAGGGTCACCAGATACTCCTTCTCGATCTCGCGAGAGGGATGCATCAGCGCCTGGGACAGGTTGCCGTCATTGGTCATGATGAGCAGGCCTTCCGAATCGCGGTCGAGACGACCGACGTGGTGGAGGTCGTGCATCGAATGGGGCAGCAGCTCATAGATGGTGTCGCGGCCAAGTTCGTCGTCGCGGCTGCAGACCAGGCCCTTGGGCTTGAACAGGGCAATCACGCGGTGCTGCTTGACCTGCATGCGTTTGCCGTCGAGGCGGACGTGGTCGTCGGGGCCGACCCGAGTCGCCATTTCGGTGACCGGTGAACCGTTGAGTTCAACGCGGCCTTCGCGGATCAGTTCGTCGCATTGACGGCGGGAGCCCGCGCCGCAGGAGGCGAGGAACTTGTTGAGGCGGATGCCGTCGGAGGAGCTCATGGGATAATAAAAGGCGCGCACCCGGATGGATGACGCGCCTTGTGAAAAAGGGGTGGGGAGGCGAAGATCAGTCCTCGTGCTTGGTCTTGGCGAGACCAATGGGGGACTTGCCTTCCTTCCAGTCGCCGCGCTCCTTGAGCAGTTTGACGCGTTCGAAACGCTTGAGAACGGAACGCTTGCCGCCAACTTTGGCGTTGTTCTTGAGGCTGTTGTGCTTGGACATGGCTACGGAGAGTTTGGGGTTCGCAGGTTGGTGCGGGGGCGGGAAGCTAGGAGCGTTGCGCGGCGCTGGCAATGCGAAAATGGGACATTTGAAGGGAATTTGGGGTCAAAGTGGGCAAAATCGGGCTGGATGCCCGGTTTTCGAACTGCCGTGGGCGGCGCTGCAATGACTTGTGAATCGACCTTGCCGACATCTTCCCCTAGCAAGTGGCCACGATGAGCGACCACGAGAAGAGCAACTCCGCCCCTGCCGGCTTCAAGTCTCTCGGAGCAAATTACCAGCCGCCCAGCCTCGAAGAGATCCAGGCGCTGCTGCCGCGCGACGAAGTGTTGGAGTTCATCGGGCATGGCGGCATGGGCACCTACTACCGAGCGGTCCAGTCGCGGCTGGACCGGGAGGTTGCCGTCAAGGTGCTGCTCGTCGATGCGCAGGAGGACGCCTCGCTCATCGACGGCTTCAAGAGCGAGGCCAAGGCCATGGCCAGGCTCAACCACTTCAACATCATCAAGATCTTCGATTTCGGGGTCGCTGACTCGAAGCTGTATTTGATCGTCGAATACGTGAAGGGCAAGACCCTCGAGCAGCTGGTTGCCAGAAGAGGCTTTGGCATCCGCGAGGTGGTGAGTCTTCTCGGCCAGGTCTGCGATGCGCTTGAACACGCCCATGGGATGGGAGTCATTCACCGCGACCTGCGTCTGGGCAACACCATGGTCGACGAGGAGGGGGTGGTGAAGGTCGGGGACTTCGGTCTTGCGCGCCTGATCGGCGAGGAACTCTTCCGCCACAACCTGGTGGGAGAAAACCAGGACATGGGGACCTTGGACTACGTTGCTCCCGAGCAGCACGGGGAGGGGGGTGACATCGATTTGCGGGCCGATATTTTCTCGCTCGGAGCCATGCTCTACAAACTCTCGACGCGCACCCTGCCCTACGACGAGTACGTCCCGCCCAGCCACTTCGTGCCCGACATCAATCCGCTGGTGGACCAGATCGTCCTGCGCTGCATGCAGCGCCGCCCCGAGAACCGCTTCCAGAGCATCGCCGAATTCCGCGACATGCTCCTCCAACTCCACCCCCGCTGAAGCCGGCGATTGGATCCCTTGCCAAAGGCAATTGCCGAAAAGGCCCCTGGGCAAAAAAGCGCGATGAGGAAGCGAATCAACATCCGCGCGGAAGGACAACGCGGCAACCAGTCTAGCCCGGACGTTTCATGATTCTCGTGGGCGAGGCGCAGGAATTCTCAATGTTGCCAAGGCCGACTCTGAAAGCGCAGGCAACATCGGCAAGGACAAGCCGTAGACCGAGGTTTCATGAACTATTCGGGCTAGTATCTGAATGCCGTCGAGTGACGCTTTCTCTCCCAGCGGACCTGGGCGCTTTCCGCTTTGGCAGTCAGAGCCGCGAAGTGGGCTTCCACTGCCCGTGGGTCGATCTGGCGTGGAGCATGCGGCTTGGGGCCCTCGCCAGTTGGAAACTCAAGCTCCGCCAGAGAGGGAGGCTTGGATTCGCTCGATGGCCGTTTGTCCTCCATGTTTTCTGACAGTAGCAGCAAATTCCGGATCGTCCAGCGTGAGCCGGTGGGCCTTGATCAGTGCCAGCACATCGGACCAGTCCTTGGCGCGTTCTTCGCGGGCATCTTGGTGGATGGCATGCAACTTCAGGGCGATGAGCGCCATCACGCCCGGGGTGGCGATCGGTTCGATGGAAGACTTGCTTTGTTCCAGCGTGGCAAAGACCTCGTCGTCGACCAGCATCAGGTCCACGGGTGGCAGTGGAAGCGCGTCAGGGGCTTCGTATTGGTGGAAGTTGGCGGACTCCGCGAAGAGACGGTAGCGCATGCCCGCCATCGCCTTGCCCCACCGTGGTGCCGAGCTGCGAGGGATGAGCAGATCGAGATCAAAGGTGGCGCGGGGATGGCCCAGGGCCGTGACCGCGTGTCCGCCGATCATCAGGGCGGGCAGCTCCTGCTCATCCATGAGCTTGGCGATGGTGGTCAGAAAGCTCTGCACGACTCACACCTTGCACCAAGTCCGGTTCAAAGACCAACCCGCATTTGCTCTCCCTGGAGCGGAGATGGCCGGCAATTTCCGCTGAGGTCGCAACTGCGATTGGTGTCCCCCCGCATCCATGGCGCGTCACCATTGCACCAGCCCCTAGCCCTTTTTGGCTCCGGAGCCTTAGCGAAGGGGCGCAAAGGAGGATGACCATGAAGCGACCTAAAAACCGGGTGCGGCCACCGTCGAATTGTCTCGCTCCTCGGCACTGGTGCGCAGGATGCGGTCCGCGATCTCGCGCGTCATCTCGCTGAGCAAGAGCCACAGGTGGGAGCCCTGGCGGTAGTCGGCGGGGGCGATGTGCTTGACCCGGGCGGCGTGGCTGGAGAGTTGGTAGCACTTGCGGAAGGAACGCCCACTTTCGTCATCGGGATTGTAGACCGCAATGCCGTGGCCGCCATTGCGGTTCATGACCGTGAAGCAGGGGACGTCGGTGGGTCCATCGCCGACATAAATCATGTTCTCGAAGGGAATGGGCCGCTGTTCGTGGGGCATGTGGTCATTCACATCCTGGTCGTAGCGCAGCATCCCCTTGTTGATGCGGAAGAGGAACTGGGTCTTGGTGGTGTGCGAGATCACGCGCTTGGGAAAGCCGATGCGGCCATCGGGCTCCTCGCTGAATTCGCAGCCGAAGATGGCCTTCACGTGTGGCTTGAGGCGCGAGCCGTCGAGCAGGGCCTTGAGGCCGGATGAGATGATGTAGTGCTCGACGGTGATGCCGGCCATCTCGTGTTCGGGACCCAGCACGCTGGCAGGCAGGGCTTCGAAGAGCTCGGGCAGGCCGGGGAAGAAGTGCAGCCCCTTGCCGAGCTCCATCAGGCGCTCGTTGGTGACCTTGTCCATGGCGAGTTGGTCGAGCAGGCACTTCATGTAGGCGAGCTCGCCGTCCCACTTCTGCTCGCTGACCAGGGCGTTGCAGCGCTTCCAGAAAGGCTCGGCGTCGATGCCGAATTCGGGAAAGAGCACGTCGTCCTGCATGTAGCGCGGGCTCAGCGTCTGGTCGTAGTCGTAGACGAGGGCGATGGTGTTCTGCTGGGCGGCCATGATGGCTCTGATCTATCCCCGCAGATGGTGGAGGCGACAAGGTTAAAGCGGGGAGGGTCGCCGAATCCGGGCTTGCATGGACAACACCCGGGGGCTGAACCTGTCCGGGTCGTGAAGCGCTTCCTGCCCCTTTACCGTCACTTGCTCAAAGTGAAATGGCCGTTCCTGATCGGGGTGGCCAGCGGTCTGGTCTATGCGGTGGCCAGCGGCTTGGGCCTGCCGCTGATGACCCAGGTGGTGTTTCCCATCCTCTTTGACGAGGATCCGAAACCCGCCGAGGACTTTGCGCTGGATTTGCCCGCGTGGGTCGATCGCATCCTGCCATTGGAGTCGGGCCTCAACCGGGTGCTGGCGGCGGCCCACGACTGGGTGAGTTCGCTTTCCACCGACCAGTTCCTGCTCATCACCTGCCTGTGG
Organism: Akkermansiaceae bacterium; assembly: GCA_033722655.1. Lineage (GTDB taxonomy): Bacteria > Verrucomicrobiota > Verrucomicrobiia > Verrucomicrobiales > Akkermansiaceae > Luteolibacter. The sequence goes on from JAWVYP010000072.1 coordinate 8,322, forward strand.
ATCCCGCTCATCTTCCTGGTCCGTGCCCTGGCCGGATACTTCAATTCCTACCTGATCCAGTATTCGGGCCTGCGGGTGCTTGAGGAAATCCGCACCGACATGTTTGCCAAGCTGCAGACCCTCCCCTTGGGCTTCTTCAAGCGCAACCGCTCCGGTGACCTGCTGGCCCGTCTAATGGGAGATACCGAGATCCTGCGGCAGGTGATCGTCAATGCCTCGAGTGACCTGATCAAGCAGCCGGCGACCCTGATTTCCGCACTGGTCTTCCTCGGGGTGCAGGCGAGCAAGGACCATAGCTTCTTCATTGCGCTGATCTCGATGGTGACCGTGCCGATCTGCGTCATACTCATCCGCAGCGCGGGCAAGCGTCTCGGCCCGCGGGCCAAGAGCCTGCAGCGCGAGGGCGGGGATCTGTCTGCGGTGCTGGCCGAGAGCCTGCAGTCCAGCCTGGAAATCCGCGCCTACAATCTCGAGGAGCGCCAGATCACCCAGTTCCGCCAGCGCATCCGCAAGATGCTGGGCCTGGCCATGAAGGTGGCCAAATACCGTCTGGTGATTTCACCCTCCATCGAGGTGGTCGCGGCACTTGGCTTTGCGGCCGCCCTGTTTTTCGGGGTCCGGGCCGGGATGAGCCTCGAAGGCTTCATGGCAATGGGCATGGCCCTCTACATGTCCTACGAGCCGATCAAGAAGCTGGGCGGCATCCATGCCCAGTTCGCCCAGGGCGAGGCGGCCCTGGAGCGCATGGAGTTCATCATGAACGAGCCCGACGGCCAGGCCGAACCGGAAACGCCGGTCGAACTCGGCAAGCCGGCACAGGCCATCCGCTTCGAGGGACTCTCCTTTGCCTATGGCGAGGAGTCCGTGCTCAAGGGGGTGGACGTTGAAATTCCCGTCGGTCAGGTGGTGGCGCTGATCGGTCCGAGTGGAGCCGGCAAGACCACCTTTGCCAACCTGGTGCCGCGCTTTTACGATCCCCAGGAGGGACGCATCACCATCGATGGCATCGACCTGCGGGATGTGGCCAAGAAGGCCCTCCGTCATCACATCGCGGTGGTGCCCCAGATGCCCTCCCTGTTTGCGGGAACCGTGCGCGATAACATTGGCTTGGGTAAGCTGGATGCCACCGGCGAGCAGATCGAAACGGCCGCCAAGCGGGCCCATGCCGACGGGTTCATCCGCAGCCTGCCCAAGGGCTACGAGACCGAAGTCGGAGAGCGCGGCGACCAACTTTCCGGTGGCCAGCGCCAGCGCATCGCCATTGCCCGCGCCTTCCTGCGCGACGCGCCCATCCTGATTCTCGATGAGGCCACCAGTGCGCTGGACGCCGAGAGCGAGGCGGCGGTGCAGGAGGCCCTGGCCGACCTGGTCAAGGGCCGCACGACCTTCATCATCGCCCACCGCTTCAGCACCATCAGCGTCGCGGACCGCATCCTGGTCTTCCAGCGGGGCGAGATCGTCGCTGACGGCACCCACGAGGACCTTCGCGATTCCAACCCGATCTATCAGGCGATGTCCTCCGGGCACGTGATCTGACGAACTGCAATTTTCCTTCACTGACGGGCCGAAAGGGTATAGCTGGCGACAGGCAAGCAGAGACCCCGACCCGGGTCCGCCATCTCATTATTTCTTCGCCTGTGGAAACCTTGCACACCCTTGCCATTTTCCTGATTCTGGGGGGAGCTCTGCTGTTCTTTTTCAAGGGTCGGCCCGGAGCGGACATCGTCTCCCTGGCGGCCTTTGCCCTCTGCATCCTGTTGGGCATGCTCAGCACTGAGGATGTCGCCCGGGTGTTCAGCAACAGCGCACCCATCACCATCGGCGCGATGTTCGTGCTGGGTGCGGCCCTCATCCGCACCGGGGTGATCGAGCAGATGGCGCAGGCCTTCGCCCGCGCGGCCGGCACCAGCGAGTTGCGTGCCTTCCTCCTGCTGATCCTGATCATCCTTCCGCTCTCGGCCTGCATCAACAACACGCCCGTGGTGGTGGTGTTCCTGCCGGTGGTCATCGCCTACGCACGCTCTTGCGGACACAAGGCCTCGCGCTTCCTCATGCCGCTCTCTTTTCTGGCCATTCTGGGCGGCACCATGACCCTCTTCGGTACTTCCACCAACATCCTGGTAAGCGGGGTGGCGGCGCGTGAAGGGGTGGCGGCCTTCGGGGTGTTTGAAATCACCCCGCTGGGAGTGGTCTATGCGCTGGTCGGTTCTGCCTACTTGCTGCTGGTGGGGCGGCGCTTGCTGCCGGAGCGGGAAACGGTTTCCTCCTTGCTGGAATCCTCAGAAACCCGCGTCCTGCTGACCGCCGGTGAGGTGCTTGAACGCTCGCCCCTGATCGGTAGGAGCCTCGAGGACAGCGAGCTCTGGGGACGGCCTGGCCTGCGCATTTTCTATGTGGTGCGCGGGGGGCAGCGACTGGGTGAAGTTCCGCTCGGTGAACACCTGCTGGAGCAGGGCGATCTCATCGTTCTCAGGGCCGGAGGCAGGGATCTCGAAGAACTCGGCAAGCGCAGCGGCCTGTCATTCGGGCGCGGCACCGATGGGCAAGCTGCCTCGGTCAAACTGGTCGAGGCGATGGTCGGGCCCCTGTGCGCCTATGCCGGCAAGAGCCTGACCGAAATCAACCTGCGCCAACAGTACGGGGTGGTGGTGACTGCGGTGCATCGCAAGGGGATCCAGCTCGCCGGGCCGCTCGCCTCCATCACCCTGCAGCACGGCGATACCCTGCTCATCGAAGCCCCCGAGGAAAACCTCAAGCGTTTCGAGGCAGGCGAGCCCGACATCGTCTTTCTCAACGATGAGGTCGAGCGCTCCTTCCGCAGCGCTCGGGCACCGGTGGCGATCCTGGCCATCATCGCGGTGGTGGCAGCGGCCGCCATGGGCATGCCCATCATGACCGCAGCCCTGGTGGGAGCGATCGTGGTGGTGGCCGCCGGCTGCCTCGACGCCAAGGAGGCCTACCACAGCATCGAGTGGCCCATTCTCTTCATCATCTTTGGCATGCTCGGTCTGGGTCAGGCGATGGAGAACACGGGAGCTGCCCGCATGATGGCCGAAGGAGCTGCTACCCTACTTGCACCCTACGGTCCCTTGGCGGTGTTGGCCATGACCTACCTGCTGGCTTCAGTGCTCACCGAAATGGTGACCAACAATGCGGTGGCCATCCTGCTCACACCCATTGCCATTTCGATCGCTGATTCCCTCGGCGTGGATCCCC